>JARIEI010000033.1 GCA_029256845.1 Ruminococcus sp.
TAAAAGTGACATTGCGAAATGAAAATGGATGAAGTATGATAGTAACAGACATATAAAGGAGAATGAGAAGGATGTTACAGATAGCAGTATGTGATGATGAACCTATGATTACATCAAAAATAGAACAATTATTGGAAAAAGTATCGGCGATATCGGATACAGAAATATCAATAGATGTGTTTTTTGATGGAAAAACATTGTCAAATCAAGTAAGAGAAGGAAAACGTTATGATATCATTTACCTTGATATTGAGATGAAAGATCAAAATGGTGTAGAAGCAGCGAAAGAAATTCGAAAATATGATACAGAGGTACTACTTATTTTTGTAACAAGTTATGAAAGCTTTGCAAAAGATGTGTTTGAAGTGTCGGCATTTCGTTTTCTCACAAAACCAATTGATAAGATAAAATTTGAACAGTATTTCAAAGATGCAAAAGATAAAATAATGGCACAACCTTCTTATTTCCAATATCAATATGACAAAACGAATTATAGAATACCAATCACTGAGATTTTATATTTTCAGAGTGACAAAAGAATTACTTATATAATTACTACTTCAGGTGAATACAAGAAATGTTATATAAAGTTAAACGATATCGAAAAGAAATTTACGGAGTCTAACATCGTTTTTTATAGGATACACCAGTCTTTTTATGTAAATCCAGAATATGTTTCTGCTTATACATATGATTCTATGGTATTGACGGATCGTACGACACTAACAATTAGTGAAAAGCGAAGAAAGAAAATCAATGAATTATTTTGCAGATTAAAAGGAGAAGATATCATTGTTTCATAATATAACTAAATTTTTAAAACAGAAATATCGTAGATATATGCTTCTCATTCCGTTGGGAAGCATGTTTGTTATATATACTATTTTTAAGGTGGGAGTTTCAACACAAATCAGAACAAAAATCTTGTTTTCTGTTTTGGCTGTATTGTTGATTTTTCTACTGAATGGAATCACATGTTACATTTTTAAAAAACTGGCAGAAGAAAAAGAAAGTCAGAAAGAGAATGTTGTCTATCAGAAGCAGACAGGGTTATATACGCAACATATGAAAGAAATGGAAGAATTTATTATGGATTTTCGAAAAGAAAAACATGATATGAAGCAGCATATTTACGTACTTACAGAAATGCTGAATCATGGAAAAAATGAAAAAGCTATGGAATATTTAGATAAGCTAATTAATCGTGATTTTTTTAAAAATGAACGTGTTTCGAAAACAGGAAATCTTATCATAGATTCGCTGATTAATGTAAAGCAGTCTGTTATGATTCAGAATAAGATTGATTTTAAATTAGACATACACATCCCTGTTATATTGCCTTTTGAGGAGGCGGATCTTAGCATTCTGGTGGGAAATATTCTTGATAATGCAATAGAGGCAGTGAAAATTTTACCAGAGGAAGAACGACTGATTAAATTATATGTGAAATATGATAAAAACATTTTGATCATCACAGCAATCAATCCATTCGACCACGAACTATTGAAAGACAAGAAGGGGCAGATTGTAACAAGTAAAGGAGATAGAGAAAACCATGGGATTGGATTAAAATCCATGAAAAAGATTGCACAAAAATATTATGGGTCTGTAGTAACAGAAGTAGAAGATGGAAGATTTATTTTTAAAGTCATTCTTCTGGACCGAGAAAAAGATTACGCGAAGGCTCGTAAAAGTTACATGTAAAATGGATTTCTGAAAATATAGTGTATGATAAAATCAACAAAACAGATAGAGGAAGTGAAGATTGATGAAAAAGGCGATTTTATTTATCACTATGCTGAGTGTGATTCTCACAGGCTGTCAAAAGACTCCAGAGGAAAGTGCAGTTGCCAGTAAAGAAAATGGTTTAAGTCAGGACGTTATTGCAAAACCTTTAAAAAATGGCGAAAAACAGGAGCTAGAAGTACCAGAACATTGGAAGTTTAGTGAAAAGAGAAGTGATGACAGAGTAACAATATCAGCAGACCTTGAATTAGGCACAATGGAAGTAGGAAATCTTCCGGTTATAGAAAGGAAAAGGCATGAACTTACAGAAGCAGAATTAAAAGAACTGGTTGCATATTTTGCGGGAAAACAGGAATTGTTTGAACCACATGTGTCTACAAAAGAGTTTTATGAAAACATTATTGATCGCATAGAAAATCCAAAAGAGAATGATATACAATCTGAACGCATGGGAGATTCAAAGTATCAGAACCTCATAAAAGAGGTGTATGACCTTGCCCCGGAAAATGCACAGGACAAGCAAGTGACAGATGTAAAATTTCAGATGCAGAAAACAGATGCTGCAATTGATCATATTTTAGAAAATCAATTCGGGATCGAAATAGAAACAAATGAGGAAGAAGACTATTTTGATGCAGATGTGGGTGCAGACGGAAAATCTATGATTCGTGCAGAAAGATACAACAAAAAACTTGAAAATGAAAGTTTATTTGAGTGGAAGCAAAAAGGTTGGTGGATAGACGAAAGTGATGTCGAAATTTATCGTAGGATGAATCAAATGGAAGGGGCAGAAACAGACAAGTTAAATGAAATATTATTAAAATATCAGACAAAACTGGATGAACTAAGTTTTGACCAAAAGGAAGGAAAAGAAAAAGCGGATGCGATTTTAGATGATTTGGAAATCCGGAATATGCAATTGTGCGAGTCAAAAAAAATTCTTTGGTTTGAGGGTGAAGATGCTTACAGAAGATTTAAGATTGGCCTTGAGGAAGAAAATTTCGCGCAATGTAATGTTGATGAGTGTGAAGAGGGATATTTGTATTCATATTCATTTATGGTAGAAGGAATTCCGGCGAAACAATCTTTGAGTTTTGGATCTTTGCAAGAAACCCCATCTTACATTCCAGCATTTTCTCTGGAAACAATCAACATAATTGTTACTAAATCAGGAGTAAAATCATTTATTTGGAACAGTATGACAGATGAGGTGAAAATGGTAGCTGAAAATACCAAATTTGCGGATTTTGAAAAAATACAGGAACAGATTATCAATCAGATTTATTATAGATATGCCATGCGTAATCAACCTGCAAATGATCAGACAAAAATTAGATTTGATATTGTAGACATGGATTTAAAATACACCTATATTCCAGCTTATGAAAATCCCCAAAATACATGGCTGATTCCAGCTTGGTTTTTTGTAGTGGACGCAGGTGATTTTGAACCGGAACCTTTAAAATATACATTGAATGCACTAGATGGTGGTGTAATTGGAAACCAATGAATTTATAAATGATGATAGAAAGGAGAATGTATGAAACATATTGTATCGGAAGAATTAAAAAATGATATTTTTAATTTACGTATGGTTATAGGAAGCATACTAATTGTTGTGGTTGCATTCGTATCAAGGATTGATATGTTTCAAAAACTTATAGATCTTGGAAACTCGCCAGAAGGGCCAGGATGGTACGTTGCGTATCGTTATTGTATCTATGCATTTAATACACTTTTGATCATTCCGATTGCAGTGCCACTGGCAGCAGGTGAAAATACAGAAGCGGAGCTTCGTAGCCGGTTTAGTTTGTTTAGTTATATTCGTGCAGGGAAAAAACCATATCTTATATCTAAAACACTTGGACTAATTTTATCAGGAGGACTTATGGTTTTAGGGTCTATGGTTGTAATGATGATATTTAGTATTGTGGGTTTTAGAAATATTCAACCATTAGATTTAAGAACGATTAATATGTCAGAAATTTACATATGGTTGGTTTTTACAGTTCCTATTGGCTTTTTAAATGGTGCATTCTGGGCTTTAATAGGTGGTTTGGCAGCAGTTATTACGAAAAACAAACATATGGCATACACGGTTCCATTTATTCTTTATTATGTGCTGACTGTTTTTCAAGAGCGTTATTATCGGAAGTTGTTTTATTTAAGCCCAAGATATTGGGTAGACTCGTATATTTATGGGGAATTACCATGTGTATTGATATTGCTGGTGCTTACAGTTTTCGTGTCAATTCTGTTTATGAAAGCAGTGAAAAGGAGGCTAGACAATGCGTGATATCAAACAGGCCTTTCAGATTGCAAAACAAAATTTTACAGGATGGCGTAAGAATCCCAGAATATATATGACTTTTATTCTGGCAGCAATCCTTTGCTTGATGCTATCGAATCAGATTATTGCTCAGGCTATAAAATATGAGACAATTCTTCAGGTGTTTGAACCATTTATCTGGACGTATGGAGATGCAACTCATGTGATGCTTTCATCTCTTCTATTGGTTCTCTTATTTGCGGATATGCCGTTTGTGAATCAAGCAACTCCATACTGGCTGATTCGGACAAAAAGAAGCGTGTGGTTGGCAGGACAGATGATCTATGTGGTATTTACCGCTGTAATTTACAATTTATTCATGTTGGTGATACTTGGAATCATGGGTGCTCCCTTTTCTTATGTAGGGAATGTATGGAGTAAGACAGCAGCTATGCTTGGATATGCAGGAGGAGAAAGCATTACTGTTCCAGTATCTATAAAAACAATGGAAATATCAACCCCATATCGCTGTATGTTCATTGTGTTTGCGTTGATGCTTTTCTATACATTATTTGTAGCAGTGCTTATGTTGTTTTTGAATCTTACATTTGGAAATATGGCAGGAGTGGTGGGGGCTTTCGCATTGAATCTTTACGGGCTGCTCCTTCACCCTTCTATTTTTCAAAAGTTATTTCATTTTACTGGAAATCGAGCATATAAAGCGAATGTATTGTGTGGCTGGCTGTCACCATTAAATCATGCCACATTTCCAATGCACAACTTCGGGTATGACTATCTACCAAAGTTGATAGTTAGCTTTGGAATTTTCTTGGGTTTGATTATCATTTTGATTTTATTGTCGGCAGTGAGAATGAAAAAATATAACTTTTCTTTTATGCAGATGGACGAGTAAGGAGGCACTATGGAATACGCAATTAGACTTAGAAACCTTTCTAAATCATTTAAACAAGAAAGAGTGTTAAAAGATATCAACCACGATTTTGAAAAAGGAAAGATTCATGGAATTATAGGATTTAATGGTTCTGGAAAAACGGTAATGTTTAAGTGCATCTGCGGATTTTTAACGCCAGATTGTGGCTTTGTGAGTGTGGATGGAAAACAGATTGGAAAAGAAATCGACTTTCCACAGTCCGTTGGCATTATCATCGAAAATCCAGGATTTTTGCCCGATTTAACTGGCTTTGAAAATTTAAGAAGACTGGCATCTTTGAGACATCGTATTGGAGAAAAGGATATTATGAAATATATGCATAAGGTAGGATTAGATCCCCTTTCAAAAAAGAAAGTGTCACAGTATTCTCTTGGAATGAGAGAACGTCTTGGAATTGCACAGGCAATTATGGAAGAACCAGAAATTTTGATTTTGGACGAACCCTTTAATGGACTTGATAAACGCGGGGTAGAAGAAGTCTGTATTCTTATGAGTGAACTTAGAAAAAAAGGGAAAACTATCCTCATGGCGGCACACAATATGCCAGATATGGACTGGCTGTGTGATACGATTTGTGAAATGGATGCAGGTGTATTAACACAAGTGAAATAAAAACGGCGATAAGTGTAGCAAACTACTTCATAAAAGGAGTCGTATGAAAACATGGAAGAATATAAATAATAGTCAGAAAAAAAGGGGATTACAGTTGCGCCTGACAATAAATTATGCTAAAATTAACAATCATACTTGGAATGGGAGGAGAACTACCATGAACAGAAAAAAAGCTTTAATAGTTATTCTAGCAGGGCTCATGTCAGTAAGCGTATGTGCTTGCAACAAGCAAAAAACGAATGAGGATAAGAAACCATCCACATCGACAGAGAAAGAAACATCAAAGTCAGAGTTTGAGGAATATGTTACGGCTAAAGAAAAGGATTTCTTAACGGAAAAAGTAGAGGGTGGAGTTAAGATTACCTTATACGACGGAAAAGCCAAATCTATCATTATTCCAGATAAGATTGAAGGACAAGATGTATTGGAGGTGGGTACGAAAGCGTTTCCAGCAGGAACAGTTGAGCGTGTTAAACTTCCAGATACACTTCAAGTTGTAAGGCCAGGTGCTTTTTCAAGTTCTGATAAGCTTATCGTTGTAGAAATGGGAAAGAATGTTAAGCGAATTGATGATGATGCATTTCATGGATGCACGAATTTATCTGATGTTACTTTAAATGAGGGGCTAAAAGAAATTGGACAATACGCATTTATGCAGTGTCGTTCTCTTAAGCAACTTGAAATTCCAAAGCATGTTAAGAAAATTGAGCATGGTGCCTTTGCTTTTGCTGGTTTGGAAGAGATTGAAATTCCAGGAAGTGTAAAGGTGGTTGGTGATGAAGCTTTTGGTAGTTGTAGTGCACTTAAAAAAGTGATTCTGCATGAAGGAATTGAAACAGTTGAGAGCGGAGCGTTTTCATCTTGTGAAAAATTAAAAAAAGCAGAGCTTGCAGCATCAATTACAACATATGAATCGAATATATTTGAATATTGTCCAGATGTTGTTGTATATCTTTATAAAGGCTCTCCGGCAGAGGAGTACGCAAAGGAACATGAGTATAAGATAGAGATTAAAACCACACAACCAGAGCCAGTGCCTGAAGAGGAAATCGAAGAAGATGAGGTGCGCAATTACGTACAACCAGAAGAATCTGATTTTCTGTGGAAAGATACGGAAAATGGCGTAATCATCACAGAGTATAAAGGAATTAATAAGAACATTATTGTTCCATCTACTTTGGGTGGTAAAAATGTAGTATCATTTGAGAAATCTGCTTTTTGGGGGGAGCGTGTAGAAGGCATTAAATTGCCAGATACGATTACAGAGATAGGTGAAAATTCTCTATCATATTTAAAAACGCTTTCAGAAGTAGAGTTGGGAAAAGGCGTGAAGGTAATTGGTAAGGGCGCATTTTCAGGTACTTATCTTAAGAAGATTGTTTTGAATGAAGGGTTAGAAGTGATAGAGGATGGTGCCTTTAGTCATTGCGATGAATTGAAAAACATTGTATTTCCAAATACGCTTGTGGAAATTAAAGATAGCGCATTTTGGAATTGTGGATTTGAAGAAGTGACGATTCCAGGAAATGTCAAAATTATAGGTGAAGATTCTTTTCGTTCTTGTGAGTCATTGAAGAAAGTTGTGTTGGAGGATGGAGTACAAGAAATTCAAGAGAAAGCATTTAGTGGTTGCTCTGCTTTAGAGCGTATCGAAATTCCAGCATCCGCTACGACGATTAACAATATTTTGACGAATGAAATCAAAGCAGTTATATCCGCACCAGCAGGGTCACAAGCAGAAGAATATGCGAAACAGTACAACTACAAATTTGAAGCGAAGTAGGCTTAAAATATACAAAAACCTGTTGGAGAATTTTCGTTCTTCACAGGTTTTTTGTTTAACAAGAAGGTGATACAAATGAAGAAGAATAAAAAAGACCCCATTTACAAGAGTTTTGGTTATGCCTTTGAAGGAATCTTTACTTGCATTGCAAAAGAGAGAAATATGAAGATTCATTGTCTTGCGGCAATTGGTGTTGTGCTTCTTGGTACATTTTTACGTTTGTCAGTGACTCAATGGTGTATCTGTTTGATCCTATTTGGTCTTGTTATGGCGTTGGAATTAGTTAACACGGCTGTGGAAGCGGTGGTCGATTTGGTGACGGAAGAGAAGAAACCATTGGCTAAAATAGCAAAAGATACCGCCGCTGGAGCGGTGTTAATCGCAGCAATCATGGCGGCAATTATCGGAGCAATCATATTCATACCAAAAATTTTAGAATTATTTATGTAAATTCAATTAAATATTTAGAAAAATAGTGTATAATGTGGATAACAAACTTGAAGTTGGCAGAAGGAGGAATGTTTTATGAATCAACCATTTGATGGATTAAAGAAGATTTTTTATGCAGGAGTTGGAACTGTAGCAGTGACAGCGGAGAAGACAAGAGAAGTGTTAGAAGATATGATTGAAAAAGGAGAACTTACAGTAGAGCAGGGAAAAGCTCTCAATAAAGAACTTAAACACAATCTAAAAAAATCAGTGAAAGATAATTTAAATGTTTCCGTAAAAGCAAACACACCAGAAGAGCTTAATGAATTATTGGAAAAGATGTCACCAGAACAGATTGCACTTCTTAAAGAACAGATTTCAAAGTTAGAATCTGATGAAGAAATGGTTCAGAATGAAAAGGAAGATGGAGAAGTGAATGAATAAAGAAAACACGGAAAAAGGTGGAGAAGAAAAGCAAAAATCAAGGCTGAAGGAGATTACAGAGGTACTTCATAAACATAAGATTACAAGAGGAGTTTCACCAGAAAAATTACGTTTGATCATTGAAGATCTTGGACCGACTTATATTAAGTTAGGCCAGATTATGTCCTTACATTCAGATATTCTTCCCAAAAGATACTGTGAAGAGTTACTTCGTTTGCAATCAGAAGTTCCACCTATGCCGTTTGAGCAAGTAGAGGATGTCATTAAAGAATCTTATGGGTTTTCTTGGAGAGAAGTGTTTGAGATGATTGATTCGAAACCACTAGGCTCGGCCTCTATTGCTCAAGTTCACAGAGCTATTTTAAGAAATGGCGAAGAAGTTGTTATAAAAGTGCAACGACAAGGCATTGCTGAAATTATGGCACGAGATATCGGACTGCTTCATAAGGCGGTACGATTACTTCCGATTGACACCATAAAGGGAATGGTAGATTTAGATTTGGTATTAGATGAACTTTGGCGAGTTACCCAAGAGGAAATGAACTTCTTGATTGAGGCATCTAACATTGAAGAATTTACACGAAATAATAAAGAGGTGGCCTTTGTTAAGATCCCTAAATTATATAAAGAATATACAACAGGACATGTTCTTGTCATGGAGTACATTGATGGATATGCGATTAATGACAAGAAAAAGCTTCTTGAAAATGGATATGATTTACAGGAAATAGGGAGTAAGCTGATTGATAATTTTATCAGACAGGTTATGGAGGATGGATTCTTTCATGCGGATCCACACCCAGGAAATGTAAGAATCCAAGATGGCAAGATTGTCTGGATTGATATGGGGATGATGGGACGATTGACAGATCGCGACAAAGAGCTCATTGGAAAGGCCGTACAAGGAGTTGCAATCAAGGATATTGATCTAATTCAAGAGGCAGTTCTTGCTTTGGGCGAGTTTAATGGGAAACCAGATCAAAAACGATTATATGAGGATATTGGTGCATTATTGTCTAAATATGGTACAAGAGACATGGGAGAGATTGATATTGCTGAAACGATGCAGGATCTTATGGAAGTCATGAAAGAAAATCGAATTACCATGCCCCATGGACTTACGATGCTAGCAAGAGGACTTACCCATATGGAAGGTGTTTTGGCAGAAATTTGCCCGGAGATCAATATGGTAGAAATTGCAGCAGCTAGAGTGAAAGACAGTTATCTTCAAAATTTTGATTTAAAAAAAGAACTAAAAAGCGGTGGAAAGAAAATTTATCGTTCTATTTCCAAGGCCATTGATCTTCCTACGCTTGCAGCAGATGTATTAAAGGGACATTTAAAAGGACAGACCAGTGTGAATTTAGAACTTCATGCAGCAGATGATTTGGAAAAATTACTGCGAAGAGTTGGAAGAAATCTTGTAATGGGATTGTGGGTAATGGCTTTGCTAATTAGCTCTAGCATTATATGTACGACCAATATGACACCGAAGATTTTAGGGATTCCAGCGATTGGTGCAATGGGATATTTCCTGGCATTTGCCATCGTACTTTATGTATTTATGAAACATATTTTTTCAAAACACTAATAAATGGAAATCTTTCAAAGAAGTGGACAGATGTCATGTCCGAGAGAGAAAAGAAGAGTTATAATTATTTTAATAGAGAAACTTAAAAAGGAGGAAAAACGATGCGATTTTTTATTGATACGGCAAATGTAGAAGATATTAGAAGGGCAAATGACATGGGAGTCATTTGTGGTGTAACAACGAATCCCTCTTTGATTGCAAAGGAAGGACGTGTATTTGAAGAAGTGATCCAAGAAATTGCCTCCATCGTAGATGGACCAATTAGCGGAGAAGTAAAGGCGACGACTACGGATGCTCAAGGTATGATTGAAGAAGGACGGGAAATTGCCAAGCTTCATCCGAACATGGTTGTAAAGATTCCTATGACAGAAGAAGGGTTAAAAGCTTGTAAAGTGCTTTCTAAAGAAGGAATCAAGACCAATATGACATTGATTTTTACTGCAAATCAGGCACTTTTAGCAGCACGCGCAGGAGCTACCTATGTTTCTCCATTTTTAGGAAGATTGGATGATATTTCTGTTAGAGGAGTAGACTTAATTAGTGAAATTTCAGAGATGTTTGATGTATCAGGAATTCAGACACAGATTATAGCAGCAAGTGTAAGAAATCCAATCCATGTAGCAGATTGTGCACTGGCAGGAGCAGATATTGCCACCGTTCCTTACAAAGTCATTACGCAAATGATTCATCACCCATTGACAGATGCAGGGATTGAGAAATTTAAAAAAGATTATATTGCGGTATTTGGAGAATAATCATGAATCAAGAGCAACGACATAAGATTCCAAAGATTGAGTTACACTGTCATTTAGATGGTTCTCTACAAAAAGAGTGTTTACAAGAATTGTTAGGGCGAGAGGTTGATTTAGCAGAGCTTCAAGTAGAAGAGCATTGCCAAAGTCTTGCACAATATTTGGAAAAATTTGACTTACCGTTATCTTGCCTTCAAACAGAAGCAGGGCTAAAACGAGCTGGATACGATTTCATTCAAAATGTTGCGCAAGAAAATGTAAAATACGTAGAAGTACGGTTTGCACCTACCCTTTCCCAAAGAAAAGGACTTGATTGTGAGAAAATCATGGGAGCAGTTCTAGAAGGACTGGAAGTCGGGAAAAAAGAGTGCGGTGTGGATTATAATGTTATTGCCTGTGCAATGCGTCATTTAAGTTATGAAGAAAATTTAAGAATGGCGGAAGAGGTACGTGGATTTTATGGGAAGGGCTTATGTGCCTTTGACTTAGCAGGAAATGAAGCAGCGTTTCCAATTGAACAGTTTTCGCAATTATTAAGAAAGTTTGTGGACATGGACATTCCATTTACCATTCATGGCGGAGAATGCGGGCGTGTGGAGAATGTAGTAAAAGCAGTAGAATACGGAGCAAGGCGTATTGGACATGGAATTGCACTTCGGGGACATGAGGATGCCATTCAAATGGTAAAAGAGAAAAAAATTGGAATAGAGATGTGCCCAATCAGCAATTTGCAGACAAAGGCTGTTAAGACATTGGAAGAGTATCCGATTCGGGAGTTTATAGAAAGAGGTCTGTTCATAACACTCAATACAGATAACCGAACGGTAAGTAATACAACCATTGATAAAGAAATTAAATTTGTTCAAGACAACTTTGCCGTGACCGATGAAGAGATTTTGACAATGATGCGAAGGGCAGCAGATGTATCCTTTGCGCAGGAAGAAGTAAAGCAAAAGCTTAGAAAAATGGAGCTGGATTCTTAAGAGTCCAACTCCATTTTTATGGGTCTACGTTGTTTTTTTAGACAATGAATCCAGTTGCAAAAAATATTCACCATAGTATAATAAAAT
>JARIEI010000014.1 GCA_029256845.1 Ruminococcus sp.
TGATTGCAGGTATCCCCATCACGTTCACAACTTCCAGTTAACGTAAGATCCACATCACGGAATTCTCCTTTTTCATTTACCACTTTCATAGAAACATCACTGACATTTGACATCAATCCTAATCCAATCGTTACGTACATACTGTCATCTGTCTTTTCTACTAATACTTGATCATCTACAATGCTATCGCACATACTTTGTCCAAGTGCAATATTAGTTCCGCCATCCATCGTCTCATTTGTATCTGGGTTTACATAAGAGGTTGTTCGAGGTGCCAGGTATGCTCCATTCTCCATTGCACGAACCGTGAATGATGCTAGAAATAGCATAACTGCCATCATAAGGATTCCCGACTTTTTTTTCATTACTTATTTCTCCTTATAGAACTTTCTTTTGTATACTAGTGTACCGGCTGCAAGTAAAGATAAACCAAGAATTATTACATACATTGCAACGTTTGTTGAATCACCAGTTTTTGGATTTCCGGAACTTGGTTGTAACACATTTACTTTTACATCATTTGCATCTTTTGAAACTCTTGACAATGTCTGATAGTTTACTCTAATTCTCGCATCTAAAAATTGATTTCCCATCATTTCTACATGTGGATTTACCTGAACTTTAATAAATTCTTCTGTGTGTGGCAATTGGAATGAAAAGCAAGTTGGATTTCCTTCATTTGTTGCCTGTACGGCTGCATTTTGGTAATTTCCATTTAAGTCAAACACTCTCATTTCCTGAAGACTTGCTGTCATATTTCCAAATGTCATAGGTTGTGTATAAACATACATTGTCTTTACACCATTTTTAACTACAATTTTTGCTGGGCTAACAAGAGATTTTGCAGCCATTGATAATTGATCGTTTGTTGCATGATATAATTGTACAGACACTTCATAAATACCGTCTTTTAAGTTATTTTTATCTAGTGGACCATTTTCTTCTTCTGGCTTCTGCTGACTGTCTGGCTTTTGTTGTCCATTTGGTTTTTGTTGTCCGTCTGGTTTTTGAGGTTTCTCTGATTTTTTCTCCAATTTTTTAACTGCAGCTTCAATATCTGCTGCCATCTGATCTACATCCTTTTGGCGGTCAATTTTTAAATCTCTTACCACTGCATTCACTGCATCTTTTACTGCTTTTACAGATTTTTCTGTATACAATTTTTCCATGTCTTCTGGAACTTTTTTCAAAGCTTCATCAACTTTTGTATAATCAGCATCTTTTAATTCTAATGCTTTAATACAATCTTCAATATTCTTAGCAAATCCATCAATCTTTTCTTGATCTGCTTCACCTAATCCATACTCTACTGCATTCTTAGCATCCATGAGCTTTTTCCAAGATTCCTCTGTATAGTTAGAAGGTGTTTTTGGAATCTTTCTAAGTGCAGCTTCTACCTTGCTATAGTTACCACCTACGTATTTTAATTCTTTTTTTGCATCTTCTAATTGTTTCAATAGTTTCTGCGCATCTTCAGCTGTGCGAATTTCTTTTGATTCCTTTTCGATTCTTTGAAGTTCTGTAGCAAATTTCGCATAAGATTCTTCAGTGTAATTATCTTGTTTTAATTCTTTGCTTTCTGCAATCAAAGTAACTAACTCTGAAATATCAACAAGAGAATCTTTTGCTTGATCTAATTTTGCAATCATCTCTTTTACTTCTGCAGAACTTGATGCATTGTTTACAAGCTGCTCCGCCTCTGCAATCACTGTTTTTAACTGTGCATAACCAATTGCTGCATAATTTGCTTCATCATAAGCTTTTACTTCTGCAATTTTTTCATTTAAAGCAGTATAATCAATCACCTCTGTTGCATTTGCAAAATCGAGATTTAAAGCTACGTCTAGTGGCTTAACATTTCCTCCATTCATATTATTCATAAAATCAACAGTAATTATGAATGGATACTTCCCCTCTTGATTTGCTTGTGGGAGTGCAACCTTGATAACAGCTGGAACTTCTCTTTCAACAATATCAGATGGATTACCGAATTGTTGCGAAGATTGTTCTGTCCTTGTAGAAAGAACAGTGGCTCCTTGCACCGTTAACACATTGCAATGATACACTCCTCCGAAATTTACCACCATGTGCTGAAGATTCACTGTAATTTCTTTTGTTCCATCTTCCTTGATTTCTAAAGTAACATTGTTGCCAAATGATTTTGAAAACGCTTCCTTTACAGGTGTTAAAAATGGCGGTATACCACTATCTAGCCCAAGTACTGGTACATTATATTTTCCTGCACCAGCTGGTTCTGCTGCTGATACATGCACTATATTTGTACTTATAAGCATAACTGCTGCAAGCAATAATGCAGAACTCTTTTTAAAAATTGTTCTTATTTTTTTCATCCTACTTTCCTCCTGTTTAGAGTTAGATTTAACTAACCTTTGTTCAAAAAAATATACCGAACAATCGGTAGCATTAGGATAGCACATGTTATTTTTCTTTGCACCTGTAAGATTGTCGCATTTTTAGGACAATTTTTATTCAAATATATTATATTTCTCTATTTTTATCTTTGTATCAACTACTTTTCTTGTGTCACAAACTTGCGACAAACCAGATTATATAAATAGCGTAAACAAAGCTTTTTCTTCTATTAATTTCCCTTGTTTACCCATAAACTGTATTATTAAGCACATCGTTCCCTGTATAATCTGTCCACTTCCTTCTCCATAATTCACAAATTCAACGATATCAAAAGGAATTCTGACAATATCTCCTTGTTTTTCCGCACTTACAAACAACCCACCATCACAATATTGGATGGTTTTTATTCTTCTTCCTTTTGCATTCGTACACTTCAAAGAGAGATTGCCTTTCCCTGATGAAATATGACAAGTACATGGATGTTCAAAACATTCGTTTAAATCTGTGCTTATTCCTTCATGAAGGAAAAATGAAAATTGATAAATTCCTTCTTTTAGCTTTTTATTTAATAAAGAACCAGAAAACTTATATCGATGTTGTACGATTTTCTTGATCGCATTTTTTTGACAAGACTTTTCTAAAACTTCCACTGTCTCATCAGAATTGTGGATTGCCCAGTAAGAAGCATCTATTCTGGCATTTTCAATACTCACGCCTTCATCCATGAGAAACTGTGTGGAAATGCTCATTTTCTTAGCATAATTCTTTGCCATTTTCTTCCCATATACAGTTAACACCGGGTGTCGAATATCCGTTCTGTCTATCATTCCTTCCTTTTCAAGAATGATAACCGCCCTGCTAATATTTTGTTTTGTTTCCCCAAGTGTGCGTGCAATTCCCATAATTGTACACGTTTCATCTTCTTTTAAAAACGTTAATAATATTCTTAAACGTAACAGCTCTTGTTGTCCAGACATTTCTATTCTCCTTGTAGCTTTTTCTGTGCCTTTTGTTCTTTCTTCATTTCAATTACATGTTTCATAGCAAGAATCGGATGAACAAACAACATTCTTGGTCCGGAAAATCTCATCACTTCCTTTATTTTTTCACGATATTCCGGCTTATAGCAATGTACTTTACAATTCGAACAAAATGTTTTTGTTTCCATAAATGGACAATGATTCACGCGTTTTGTTGCGTAATCATAAAGATCCTGGCATTCTTTACATAAATGTCTTTCTTTGTGATGTGCCTTACAATAGATTTCGATCATTTGACCCACAACTTTGATTTCATCTTCTCGTTTTTTGTTTAAATCTTTCATTCTTTGCTCCTTTGGTTAGCCTTATCTAACTATTGTAAAAAATCATTCTTTTCTTGTCAACTATCTTTTTATCCCAAAATATTTACATAAAAAACTGCCCATTCTAGATATTGTCATGAACGAGCAGTTTCACTTTTAATTTTTCTTTTTTTCTTTCTTTTTATTGAAAACAAGAACACCTACCCCTATAATTCCTCCTGTAAGAACAATCATCCCAAGAACCTCGATAAGAATTTTTCGTCTCGTACGTGTATTGTCTTCCTCAAATGAAAATACACCTCCATTTTTCATTGAAAAAACAATGTATTTACCATCTCTTTCATAAGAAATTTCTTTTTTATCTTTCTTTTCTACCAAAAACAATTTTCCATCGTTTTCCATGTGATATCGGACTTTTATCTTCTTTGCCTTACTTCCTCTTACTGACAATTTATATACATAGGTCCCTTTTTTGCTGGCTAAAATATTTTTTGTACTTTCTTCTGAAATTTTGTCCACCTCTAATGTGGCTTGGTCATTAAATTTTCCTTCTACCAGAAATTTAGGCTTTTGCGCTCCTGTAGAAAGTGTTGTAATCAGATTTTTCCATGTTCCATCTACAATTTGGTTATAACAAACATAATCTTTCTTAAATGTATCCCATTGCCAATATTTTCCATCTCTTGACTTTACCTTTGGAAGTTTCTTAATACGATCACCATAAGAAACCGTGACTGTTTTTATCGTTTTTCCATCTACCTGAAATAAAACATGAAGCTTCTTAAAAATCTCGGAGACAGATTTTTCTTTCATAAGATCACTGTACGAAATCGATTCCGCAATTCCAGCATAACTAATTCCATTAATTCCTCCTAATGTCTCTGAAACAAATCGATTTCCCTCTCCATGATCCATACTTCCTGCGATCCCTCCAGAATATGCACTTTCTTCTTTCACATATGGGATGGCCCGACAGTTTTGAATCTGCGCTGCTTCACCAGCAATTCCAGCTACATAAGATTCACCTTTTAAACAGCCAATACTATTACATTCTTCAATATTGCCTCTAAAATATCCTGATATTCCTCCTACATACTCTTTCCCAACTTCTCCATTTCCACTATTTTCACACTGTACGATACTTCCTCTATTTCCGTACCCTGCGATTCCACCCGCATATTTATATTTGGCCGTTATATTTCCTGCATTGTGGCATCCATATAATGTAGCTCTTACATACAAAGTCGTATCTGTAAACAGCACATCATCAACCGATGGCAATGCATCTGTTTCTTGATCAACCGTAATCTCTTTGGAAAGATTCCCAACAATTCCACCTACATTATAGTCAGCCTCAACTTTTCCTTTGTTTGTAGACGTAACAATCATACCATTGTCTTTCGCCGAAACTTGCGCAGATATATCTTCTACATCACTTACTCTTCCACCTAATACTTTATCCACACTATTTTGTAAGTTGTCCATAGAATTTACTGCCTGAGAAATACTATCTCGAACAGATTGAACGCTGTTACTATTTTGCTGAAATACTTCTTTACTATTTTGCGAAATGCTCGATAATCCTTCTGATGCCTGTTGCAAAACAGACGTGCTTTGTTCTCCAAACTCTTGAAAACCGCCTATCACAGCATTAGACAAATTTGAAAAATTATCTGAAATGTTATCAAAACTTTCTCCTACCCATTTGTTTTGCTCTACTGCATCCGATAATTGCTTCAATAAATCCATCAGTTGTTTCATCTGATCTGGCCAAGCAGTTGGATTATTAGGATCAAATTGATCTAATTGCTGATTAATTTGGTCAATAATCCCTGAAACATTTTGATCTCCGTGTAGATTATTTTTTAAATTTTGCAACTCTCCTCGGATATTATCTATGTACTGTCCACTATTGTCTATCCACGTCATGTTACTAAATAGATTCGACACATTAGAAGATAAATTTCTAGAAAATGACGTCAACTCACTAACAACACCATCAAGTCCAGATGCTCCTTGATTAATTGCCCCTTGCATATCATTAATAACCTGGTTCACTGTAGAAGAAAATCCAGAAACACTATCATCTAGCAATTCCATCGCATTTTGTCCATACTCAACGCGGAAAGAAGGTTCCATCTGTCCTGCAATACCACCTACATCACGTCTTCCTACTATGATTCCACTGTTTGTATTGCCTTGCATAAATCCTCTTGTCAGTCCGACAATACCACCTATATTATACCCTGTATGTAAGTAACCGATATTTCCTTCGTTCACACAGTCTTGGATTAAATTTTCATTTACTCCTGCAATTCCTCCTACATTCGTTGCCTGTTCATTTGCCTTTACATTAATTTTCCCTTTATTTTTACATTTTGAAATGGTTCCTTCATTGGTTCCTGTAATTCCTGCTACGTGATATGTTCCTTCTATGTCTGCATTAGAAAAACAATCTGAAATCGTTCCATGATTGACGCCTGCAATTCCTGCTACATTTTTGTATCCAGAAAGTTTTCCATATACGGAACAATTTTGAATCGTCCCATAATTCTCACCACATAAAATTCCTACTTCTGTTATTTTTTCTTTCTCTGTTACTTTGGCTTTTATCTTTAGATTCTCAATCTTTGCGTCTTCTTTTATGATACGAAATAGCCCCATGCTACCTGTTTTTCCTTTAAGATCTCCAGTTTGCACACGATGCCCTTTCCCATCAAACTCTCCACAAAAAACCGGAACAACAATATCGTCTTCATCTGAAAATTTCAAATCTTTTGTAAGTTGTACTTTTAATCCCTTGGAATAAGCATCTGTTTTACAATTTTTTGCAAATTCCATCCATTCTTCTTCTGAAGAAATTTTTTTCACTTGATCTTGTGCTGACACCATAATTGGAATATTCGAAACAAGAATACAAAAAGAAACCATAAGCAACATAATGTTTTTAAATATCCTCTTCATCCTCTTCTCCTCCCATCAGCTTTTTAAAATCAATTACTGTCTTTTCCATAAATTTATTTCCTACAAGCAGAATCTGTGGCAATACAGTCAACACCAAAATAATAGAAATCAAAGATCCTCTTCCTAAAGTATAGCCAATTGATCCAACATACACATCTGTTGTCATTCCTGCTATAATAAAGCCTGCAGCCGTCATAATAGTTCCAGATGTTAATATTGTTGGGAAACTTTCTCCAACTGCAATAGCCATTGCTTCTTTTGGAGAACGTGTTTGTTTTTGAATCTGGAACCGGTTGTACAAGACAATCGCATAGTCAATAGTTGCTCCCATTTGGATGGCACTTACAATCAAATATGTTACAAATGAAACATTTGTAGAGGTCAAAAATGGAAAAGAAAAATTAATCCAAATACTTCCCTGAATAACTAAAATAAGTAAAATAGATGCACCAAAAGAACGGAATGTAAATAACAATACGAGAAATACGAATAACGCAGTTAACAAAGAAACCATATTATTGTCTGTCATAAACGATTCTTCCAAGTCCCTGGCACTTGTAATGTCTCCAACAACTAAAACATTGTCCCCATACTGTTCTTTTGCCATTTGATCAATTTTCTCCACAAGAGCGTAACTTTCTTCTCCTTCAATCGGCACCGTTGCATTAAATACCATACGTACATACTTTTCCCCACGCAATTGCTTTGTCGCATCGGTAAGCTTTACTCTAAGTTCATCAATCATTTCTGACTGACTTTTATCCAAATTTGCAATTCCTTGATCTACTGTCTTAAATAAAAATTCCATAACGTCAATTAATGGAATGGTATACGTATCCGAATTTCCAAGAATCGGTTCAAATTGCTGATGATCTAATCCATACAATGCATACAGTGCTTTTGCTGTTTCAATGTCAACTCCTATTAATTCTGAAAACTTTCGCGCTGTAAATAAATCTGTCAATGTCTTTCCATCTTCAACTTCTACATTTGCAAGCCCTGTAGCAGTTTTAATCCCATCCAATACTCCAATTTCATCCAATAAGATTTTTTCTTTTACATAATCTCCTTTCGGAACTATTAAAGCAATAGCATTTGTTTCTTCAAATGTATTATGTATCTTCTGATCAATCTTATCTTGCTCCGATAATTTAATTCGATCCGTAGCATCCTCTGAAAAAGCGTAGTCACATTTCATGGAAAAGAAAATAGCAAATGGTATAATCACGATAAATGCATATAAAAATACAGGCTTATGTTTGGATAAAATCCTTCCCCATCCAGAAATGTCTGGAACTAAATTTTTATGTCTTGTTTTTAGTAATGGCTTGTGGAAAACCATAATCAAACCAGGCATCAATAAAAATACAGTGATCAAGCTACACAAAATCCCTTTTGTAAGAACGGTACCAAGATCATATCCCAAACGGAATTGCATCAATGTAAGTGCAATTAATCCTGATATCGTTGTAAGACTTGAAGAAGAAATTTCTATAATCGAATATGCAAGAGAATCAATCAATGCTGGTTTTACCTTATTTTGTTTTTGATATTCATCTTGAAAACGGTGACAAAAAATAATCGCATAATCAATCGCAAGTGCTAATTGTAAAATAATTGCAATAGAATTCGTAATAGAAGATATTTCCCCAAACCAGTAGTTCGTTCCCATATTTAAAATCCCAGCGACTGCAAATACAATCAACATAATTACTACTTCAAAATAACTTTTTGAAGTAAATAACATAACCCCTATAATGACAATCACCGCAAGAACCAAAATCCCCCCCATTTCAGAGGCTAACTGCGCAGTATAATCTTGTCCTACATCTGTAGAAATACTTACTTCATATCCTTCTAATTCTTTTTTTACAGTTTCCATTGCCTGCAAAACATTTTTCTCTGTTTTTTCTCCTGAAAATGTTACCGAAAAAAGTGCTGCTGAAGACGTATAATGTTCTGCTGTATCATCAAAATCCACAGAAGAAACATACTTAATTTTCTCAAGATTCTCTCGAAGTTTCTCTGCCTGATCATAGGTGATATTTGATACCATTACATTTGCCGTTGCAAACGTGGTAAACTCTTTTTCCATAATTACAAGTCCACGTCTTGTAACTGTATCTGATGGCAACAAGGCTGTAATATCATTGTTTACTTTTACCTTATTCATTGAAAGCACAGAATAAATAATTGCAACACCAAAAAGTAGAAAAACAAACACGCGCTTTTCTACAATGAATTTTGAAATTTTTTTCATCATGGAATCCTTCATACTCCTTATCTATATGTACGCAAGCGCCTAATGTTATTATGATACGCGAAAGATTATATTTCCTCAATATGCAGTTTAGGCATTTTGTCTATTTTTTAACCTAAAAACGTTCATCGTAGTAATTCTATCGGTACAATTTCAGCCATACGTTCGTATCCTGCTTTACTAGGATGTAACTGATCTCCTGAATCATAAATCGCCAAAAAGCAATCTGGATTTTTAGGGGCTCTTAAAGCACGATCAAAATCAACATAACCATCAATTAAGTCAGTCTTTCTAATAAATCCATTAATTCTCTGCTGAATCAGCACCACATCTGCTCCGTCTGTTGGTACTTCATGAGAAAATCGTTTGGAACCTTTTAACCCGTAAGATTCATAGGTGAATCACTGATATTCTCTCAAAATACGTGACCTAGATGCAGCACGACGAATTACGGACGTTTTAGAAAACGCTTCCCTTTCACAACGAAGTTTTAAATAATCCGGCCAATCTTGTGCTGTGATTGAATCACCATAGCATACCAGTGCGCGATTTTCTTTTTCTGTAAAAATAGACACATTACTTAAAAAGTAAAACAGATGTCAAATCTTTTGCATACTGCTCCGGTCGATTTTCCGCAACACTTACCGCATTTTCCCATATACTTACCCAATGTTTTTCTTGATTCATATAAACACTCCTTTGTTTTTCATTCATTTCAGCACAAAGCAGCTGAGAATTTCTCAGCTGCCGTTTGAAAGCTTTTATACTTCAGAACTTCTTTTAATAACGAGTCAAAGTTCCTTCTCCTTTTTGTAATGTAATGGTGTACCCAAAGTTCGTATAGTCGATTGTCATAATTAAAATCTGTCCTGCATCTTTCGATTCCTTCCCTAACTGTGCTGTTGCAGGTACATTTGATAAATCAATATCCTTTGTCAATACAAACCCTTCATCTTTTACAAGATATTCTACATATTTCATTAGGTCTCCTTGAGCAGTACTTGACTTATATTCAACAGACTTGCTCTTTACCCCATTACTAGTTGAGCTGGATACAGACACTACCTTTCTCTTATTTACAACTGCGTTAATAGACTTTACCGTATCATCCCCTAGCTTATATTCCTTCATATTTGCACTTTTACTTACAATACCAAAGGCAATTCCACCTCCTACTACCCCTATTCCTATTACACATGCTACAATAATAAGAATTATTTTCAAAGATTTCTTCATAGGTTGTCCTCCTTGACTCGACTAGCAATTTGATTTTTTCTCTACCGAGCTCGTCGTATTATTTTAAAAGTATTATATCGAAAAATATATTATTTTGCAATATTTAATTTTTAAACTTATTATTTTCTAATAAATGTTATCTATATTATTATTTTTTAGAATATTTCACCTATGACTTGAAATCAAATTCTCGATTTCTTGTAATTCTGGCATCGAACGAATTGCCCCTTTTCTTGTTGTAATGATTGCAGCTGCCGCATTTGCTCTAAAAAGCATCTCCTTTAACTCCCGTCTTTAGAAGTTAGCACTATAAATCTTTAGGAGTAAACTGAATACAAATACGTTACAAAGCCTATAAAATAGGGCTTTTTTTTATAAAAAAATACTTTTCAAAATTATTTTTTTGTGTTATAATAATAGTGTTAGTAGTGCTATATATTAAGGAGGTATTTTATGGCTTATTTCTT
>JARIEI010000128.1 GCA_029256845.1 Ruminococcus sp.
CAGAAGGTTATCCGGGAAAGAGATATTACGGAGGGTGTCAGTGTGTAGATGTTGTTGAAGAGTTGGCAAGAGAACGCGCAAAGGAGTTGTTTGAGTGTGAATATGTCAATGTGCAACCTCATTCTGGTGCACAAGCAAACATGGCTGTGTTTTTTGCAATGTTAGAACCTGGAGATAAAGTGCTTGGAATGAACTTGGCTCATGGAGGTCATTTAACGCATGGATCCCCTGTGAATATTTCTGGAAAATATTTTCAAGTGGTTCCTTATGGAGTGAATGATCAAGGAGTTATTGATTACGAAGAAGTATTAAGACTTGCAAAAGAACATCGTCCCAAACTAATTATAGCAGGGGCTAGCGCTTATGCTCGAACGATTGATTTTAAGCGTTTTCGAGAAATTGCAGATGAAGTAGATGCTTACCTTATGGTAGATATGGCTCATATAGCAGGGCTAGTTGCCGCAAAACTACATCCAAGTCCGATTCCTTATGCTCATGTAGTTACTACAACAACTCATAAGACGTTAAGGGGACCAAGAGGTGGAATGATTTTATCCAGCAAAGAGATGAACGAACGATTCCATTTTGATAAAGCAATTTTCCCTGGAACACAAGGTGGACCTTTGATGCATATTATCGCTGCAAAAGCGGTTTGTTTTAAGGAGGCGCTTCAACCAGAATTTCGCGTATACCAAACTCAGATTCTTAAAAACGCGCAGGCACTTTGCAAAGGATTGCAAAGACGAGGAGTTAGAATTGTTTCAGATGGAACAGACAATCACTTAATGCTTGTAGATCTTACACCATATGATATGAGTGGGAAAGAACTGGAACAACGGTTGGATCAGGCATACATTACTTGCAATAAAAATACAATTCCAAATGATCCAAGATCTCCATTTGTTACAAGTGGTGTCAGGCTTGGAACACCTGCAGTAACAACGCGTGGAATGGTAGAGGAAGATATGGATCAAATTGCAGAAATCATTGTTCTAGTGATTCAAGATGAAAAAAATATAGACAAAGCAAAAGAGAGTGTATTTAAACTTACGAAGAAATATCCATTGTCTTTCTAAAGCAAAAGAAAAGCTGCTGCATCTGATTCATCAGTTACAACAGCTTTTCTTTTTAATCTCATTTCATGATATAGCTTTTAAATATTTAAAACGTTGGATCGAGTTATATAGATAAAAGTACGTTCAAAATGGTGATTAAAGTTTTACTACGTTTACTGCCTGAGGTCCTTTAGCGCCTTCTGTTACTTCGAACTCAACAGCTTGGCCTTCTTCTAAAGATTTGTATCCATCCATTACTAATCCAGAGTAATGAACAAAGATGTCATTTCCTTCTGTATCAGAGATGAATCCATAACCTTTCGCATTGTCAAACCATTTTACTGTACCTGTCATTGTGTTGCCCTCCATATTGAAAAAAATAAATTTAACGTGAAGTGTATTGTGAGATACACGACACCTTGTAAGGTTAGCATATTTACTAAAGAAAGTCAATGTATTTCGTCTGTCTTTTGTAAAACCATACAAAGAAAGTCGAAATTTAGAAAAAAAATAAAATTTTCAAGGTTTTCGAAAAGAATGATTGTAATTCAAGACATTTTTGTTTATTATAAAACTATGCAGAAGAAATCTTCAAGCATAATCTATATGACATAGGAGGAATGACATGGGTAGAATATATAATAGCGTAACACAACTGATTGGGAAAACTCCTCTTTTGGAAGTAAAGAAAATTGAAGAAGCAATGTCTTTAAAGGCAAGAGTTCTGGTAAAATTGGAATATTTTAATCCAGCTGGAAGTGTAAAAGATCGTGTCGCACTTCGAATGATTGAGCAAGCAGAGAAAGATGGAAAAATAGGACCAGGTGCTACGATTATAGAGCCAACAAGTGGAAATACAGGAATTGGGCTCGCCTCAGTGGCGGCATCAAAAGGCTACAAAGCAATGTTTGTCATGCCTGAGACTATGAGTATTGAAAGAAGAAAGCTTCTTTTGGGATATGGAGCACAGATTGTACTAACAGAAGGGAAAAAAGGGATGAAAGGTGCAATCTCTAA
The DNA here is from genome assembly GCA_029256845.1 of Ruminococcus sp. Classification (GTDB taxonomy): domain Bacteria; phylum Bacillota; class Clostridia; order Lachnospirales; family Lachnospiraceae; genus JAHHTM01. The sequence continues at coordinate 2,073 of JARIEI010000128.1, forward strand.
AGCCGAAGAGTTAGAAAGAGAACTAGATAACGCGATTGTATTAGGACAATTTGTAAATTTAGAGAATCCACAAGCTCATTATGAAACGACTGGTCCAGAGATTTGGGAAGATACAGAAGGCCACATTGATATTTTTGTGGCTGGAGCTGGAACAGGAGGAACCATTACAGGTGTTGGCAAATATTTAAAAGATCAAAGTGAAACTATACAGGTTGTTGTAGTAGAACCGGCAAAATCTGCGGTTCTTTCCGGAGAAGAAGCAGGACCTCATGGTTTACAAGGCATTGGAGCAGGATTTATACCAGACATCCTTGATCAGACAATCATTGATCAAGTGATTAAGGTAAAAGAGGAGGAAGCATATGCGGCATCCAAACTTTTAGCACACCAAGAAGGGATTTTAACAGGAATTAGTTCAGGAGCGGCTCTTCATACGGCAGTTGCTTTGGCAAAGCTAGAAGAAAATAAAGGGAAAACGATTGTTGCAATACTCCCAGATACAGGAGAACGCTACCTATCGACTCCTTTGTTTGAATCGGATAATTAAGGCATTTTACAAAGTGTCTTAAATTATAAATCTATACAAAAGATAGAAAGGAAGGTGCGATATGGAGAAGGACGCGATGATATGGCTTGTGCTATTTATTGTGTTCCTTGCAATTGAGTTTGCAACAGTAGGACTAACCACAATATGGCTAGCTGCAGGAGCGCTATTGGCGATGTTATTTAGTGTAATTGGGTTAGATCTTGTGTGGCAAGTGGCAGCATTTTTTATTGCTTCGTTCACACTTCTTGTATTTACAAGACCATTCGCAGTCAAATATATTAATGTAAAGCATGAACGAACAAATTGTGATGGCATGCAAGGCAAGATTGTGAAGATTACAGAGAAAGTAGACAATTTAGCACAGACAGGTATGGCTGTAGTAAACGGAATCGAATGGACTGTAAGAGCTAGAGAAGATGAAGATGTAATGGAACCAGGTATGTTGGCAAAAGTAGTAGAGATTTCAGGAGTGAAATTAATTGTGGAGTCATATAACAAGGAGGAAGAAACAGTATGATAATTTTTTTATTAGTTATATTAATACTTGCATTGATCATCATCATGCGAAATATTAAAATTGTTCCACAGGCACATGCATATGTAGTAGAACGTTTGGGTGGATACAAAGAAACATGGGGAGTTGGGCTTCATTTTAAAGCACCGATTCTTGATAAAGTTGCAAAACGAGTATCCTTAAAAGAGCAGGTAGTTGATTTCGAACCTCAGGCAGTTATTACAAAAGATAACGTAACAATGCAGATTGATACAGTTGTATTTTTCCAGATTACCGATCCAAAGCAATATGCGTATGGGGTAGAAAGTCCAATTGCAGCAATTGAAAATTTAACAGCAACTACACTTCGTAATATTATTGGTGATTTAGAGCTTGATGAAACACTAACATCTAGAGAAACGATTAACTCTAAGATGAGAACTTCTCTTGACATTGCAACTGATCCTTGGGGAATTAAGGTGAATCGTGTAGAACTTAAGAACATTATGCCACCAAAAGCAATTCAAGATGCGATGGAAAAACAGATGAAAGCCGAGCGTGAACGAAGAGAAGCAATCCTCAAAGCAGAAGGGGAAAAGAAGTCCACAATCCTTGTTGCAGAAGGGGAAAAGGAATCTGTAATCTTGGAAGCAGAGGCTTCTAAACAAGCAGCTATTTTAAAAGCGGAAGCAGAGAAAGAAAAAAGAATTCAAGAAGCAGAAGGTCAGGCGGAAGCAATTCGAACAGTTCAAAAAGCAACAGCAGAAGGAATTCAGTTTATTAAAGAAGCCGGAGCGGATGATGCAGTTCTAACGATTAAGAGTTTAGAAGCATTTGCAAAGGCGGCAGATGGAAGAGCAACGAAGATTATCATTCCATCAGAATTACAAGGAATTGCAGGCTTGACAAAAACAATTGCCGAGGTTGCACATGTAGAAAAAGCAGAATAAAGAAACGACCCCCGCTAGGATAATAGCGGGGGTTTTATATGGATGGGGTATGGAAAAGCAAGTTATAAAAATATCGGTTCGCAATTTAGTAGAATTTATTATGCGAAGTGGAAATATTGATCAAAGGTCAAGTACAAGTTCAGAAAAAGATGCTATGCTTGTAGGTAGTAGAATACACCGAAAAATTCAAAAAGCAATGGGAGCAGGATATCAAGCAGAGGTGGCATTAAAGACGCAGGTTTCTTGTGAGGATTTTATAATTCAAATTGAAGGAAGAGCAGATGGAATTATAGAAAAGGATTCCATTGCAGTTGTAGATGAAATTAAAACAGTGGTAAGAGATCTTTCGCTTATAAAGGAGCCTGTAGGTGTACATCTTGCGCAAGCAAAATGTTATGCATATATCTATGCAACACAACAACAGTATTCTAAAATGAAAGTTCAAATGACGTATTGCCAAATGGAAACGGAGGAAATAAAACGATTTACATATACATTTGATAAAATAGAACTCGATCTTTTTTTTAACACGCTTGTAGAACAATATGAAAAATGGGCAAAATTTCAAATAGAGTGGGAAAAAATTCGGAATCAATCTATCAAAAATATTGTATTTCCATTTTCATACAGAAATGGACAAAGAGACCTTACTGTCTCTGTCTATCGAACTATTTTGAGAAAAAAGAAGCTTTTTATTCAAGCATCAACAGGTGTAGGTAAAACAATGGCCACTATATTTCCTGCTGTAAAAGCGATGGGCGAGGGTCTAGGGGATAAGATTTTTTACCTTACGGCGCGTACTATCACAAGAACAGTGGCACAACAGGCGTTTGAAACACTCCGAAAGCAAAATCTACAGTTGAAGACAATTACATTAACTGCAAAAGAAAAAATATGTTTTTGTGAGGAGACCATATGCGATCCAGAGCATTGTCCTTATGCGAAAGGGCATTATGACCGTGTAAATGAAGCGGTTTTTGATTTTATCACAACTAAGGATGTATTTAGTCGAGAGGCAATTATTCAGCAAGCTAAAAAATTCCATGTATGTCCTTTTGAAATGGGATTAGATGTATCGATATGGGCAGATGGGATTATTTGTGATTACAACTATGTATTTGATCCAAATGCACATTTAAAAAGATATTTTTCAGAGGGAACAAAAGGCAATTATATATTTTTAGTAGATGAGGCACATAATCTTGTAGATCGAGGAAGAGAAATGTATAGTGCTACATTGTACAAAGAAGATATCGTGGAAATGAAAAAACTCACAACAAAATATCATCCAAAGCTGGCAAAATGCTTAAATGAATGTGACAAACAATTGTTGCGTTTAAAAAAGGAATGTGAGCATTATCAGCTTTTGGAAAGTGTTTCGCACATTGCAATTAAATTGATGCATGCTTTAACATTACTAGAGGAAGCTATGGAAGATTTTCCAGAAGAAAAAAAGGAGCAGCTTTACGATTTTTATTATCAAGTAAGAGATTTTTTGAATATTCATGAAACAATGGATTCACATTATAAGATTTATTCGGAACTAGGGGCAGATGGAAGGTTTAAGGTAAAATTGTTTTGCATAAACCCAGCACAAAAATTAAGTGATTATCTTGCTTTTGGAAATAGTACTGTTTTCTTTTCGGCAACGCTTCTTCCGATGCCTTATTATAAAAAATTGCTCAGTGTTGAATCAGACGATTACGCAATTTATGTGCAATCTTCGTTCTTGGAAAAACATCGACAAATTTTATTAGGGGTTGATGTAAGTAGTCGTTATTCTATGAGAAATCAAAGGATGTATGACAAATATGCAGAATATATTTTTCAAATGGTTGATGCAAAAAAAGGAAACTACATAGTTTTTTGTCCATCTTATCATTTGATGGAAGAAATTTATTGGACTGTGAAAAAGGGAAAAAGAAACAATGTGGAATGCATAATGCAACAGCAATCTATGCAAGAGGAAGAAAGGGAAATCTTTTTAAAATGTTTCAAAGAAAAGCGAAGTAAGTCTTTGTTGGCATTTTGTGTATTAGGTGGCATTTTTGCTGAAGGAATCGATTTAACAAATGAGCAATTAATCGGAGCGGCAATTATTGGAATGGGGATACCACAAGTGTGTACAGAACGAGATATTTTGCGGCTGTATTTTGAAGCACAAGGAGAGAATGGGTTTGAATACGCGTATTTATATCCGGGAATGAATAAAGTTCTGCAAGCAGCGGGAAGAGTTATTCGGACAGAAAAGGATAAAGGGGTAATTCTTTTGCTAGATGAGCGCTTTCAGGATCATAGAAGTCAAGCGGTATTCCCAAGAGAATGGGAAAAATACAAAACCTGCCGTATCCAAACATGTAAAGAACTACTTGATACATTTTGGAAACGGCAGGCGAAGAAAGAAGAAATTCTAGAAATAACTTAAAAATTCTTCGGTTGCTTTTGTGAGTGGCATTTTATCATTATATGCAACTACGAGCTCTCTTCTAGGTAGCTCTTCTTTTGTTTGAACAATAAACAGATCATCTTGACGACTGTGGATACAAAAATCAGGAATAAAAGCGATACCAAGTCCAATTTTTGCAAGGTCGATGAGAAGATCGTTACTTGTGATTTCAATTTCTGGAATAAGATCAAGTTGATGCTGTTGGAATGCTTTATGAAGAAATTCACTTGTTGTACTTTTTTTATCCAACATAAGAATTGGATATTGGGACAGTTCTTGATAGGTAAGTTTTTTTCCTTTTAATTCTTCGAAACTGTGGTTCGCAATAAAAACATCTCGAAATGTACCTATTTTTTTGATTGTTGACACATTAGAAAGATAATTGTTTGGGTAGTTTACAATGATAAGATCAACTGCTCCAGATTCCAAAAGTTCAACACATTTAATCGAAGTTTGATTTACGACTTTAATATGTATGTCTGGAAATGCTTTATGAAAACGCTCTAGGTATGGTACAAGAAAATATCGGCAGATGGTATCACTTGCGCCGATTCGGATTTGTCCACCTGTTTTTGCTGATTCGACAAGCTGGGACTCTCCACGTTGGATAAGATTCATGGCAGGTTCAATGTGACGTAAGAGAATTTCGCCCTCAGGGGTAAGTGAAACTTTTTTTGTGCTTCGAATGAAAAGCACTTGATCGAGTTTGCGCTCCAGTGTTTTGATGGACTGGCTGACAGCAGACTGGGAAATATAAAGTAACTTTGATGCTTCAGAAAAACTTAATGTAGTCGCTACATAATAAAAAACTTTGTATAGTTCATAATTAATATCCATTATTAGGCCTCCTTATTAAATCTGAATGTATTATAAGATAAAATGACAGAAAAAACAATGGTGTTTTGCGAAAGTTGTTGAATATTGCTTCTATTAGAAAAACTAATAGATATTATGAAATATATAAAATTGTACGTGACAAAGAAAGTGTGATAGGATACAAGTAGATTAAATGAAGAAAAGGAGCATCTATATGAGTCTTGTAAAACGAGTATATGTAGAGAAAAAAGAAGGTTTTGCTGTAAAGGCAGAGGAATTGTTTCATGAATTGAAACATTACCTTGGAATGAAACATGTTACAGGTGTAAGGGTGTTGATCCGTTATGATGTAGAAAATCTTTCTGATGAGAGTTTTGAAAAGGCATGCAGTGGCGTTTTTGCAGAACCACCAGTAGATGTTTTATATAAGGAAACATTTCCAGTAAAAGAAGGCAGTAGAGTATTTTCAGTAGAATTTCTTCCAGGACAGTTCGACCAGAGAGCAGATTCTGCAGAGCAGTGTGTACAGTTTATTAAAGAAGATGAAAAACCAGTCATCCGTACTGCAATTACTTATGTGATTGAAGGAGATGTAACAGACGAGGAATTTTCTGAGATTAAGAATCATTGTATTAATCCAGTTGATTCCAGACAGACAAGCGAAGAAAAACCAGAAACGTTAGTTGTTGATTTTAAGGAACCAGCTGACGTAAAAGTGTTTGATGGATTTAAAAATCTTTCATGCGAAAACTTGAAAGAATTATATGAATCTTTGGGATTGGCTATGACGTTCCAAGATTTTCTTCACATTCAGAATTACTATAAGAATGAAGAAAACCGCGACCCTTCCATGACAGAAATTCGTGTCCTAGATACCTACTGGTCAGATCATTGTCGTCACACGACATTTTCCACAGAATTAAAAGATGTCAAGTTTGAAGATGGATATTATACACTTCCAATGAAAGAAACTTATGAAAGCTACATGCATGCACACAAAGAGCTGTATGCAGGAAGAGACGATAAGTTTGTATGTTTGATGGATCTTGCGCTCATGGCTATGAAGCAGCTTAAAAAAGAAGGAAAGCTTGCAGATCAGGAAGAGTCTGATGAAATCAACGCATGTAGTATTGTAGTTCCAATTAAGGTAAATGGTGTGGAAGAAGAATGGTTGATCAACTTTAAAAATGAAACCCATAATCATCCAACAGAGATTGAACCTTTTGGAGGAGCAGCTACTTGCCTTGGCGGTGCAATCCGAGATCCACTTTCTGGTCGTACTTATGTATATCAAGCAATGCGTGTGACAGGAGCCGCAGATCCAAGAGCTTCTGTGAAAGACACGATGAAAGGAAAACTTCCACAGAAGAAATTAGTTCGAGGGGCAGCAGCAGGATATAGTTCTTATGGAAACCAGATTGGTCTTGCGACGGGAATGGTGAAAGAAATCTATCACCCAGACTATGTTGCAAAACGTATGGAAATCGGAGCTGTTTTAGGAGCAGCACCACGTCGTGCGGTTATTCGTGAAACATCAGATCCAGGAGATGTAATTGTACTTCTTGGAGGAAGAACAGGACGCGATGGATGTGGTGGAGCAACAGGTTCATCTAAAGTACATACAGAAGAATCCATTGAAACATGTGGTGCGGAAGTTCAAAAAGGAAATCCACCAACTGAGCGTAAAATTCAACGTTTGTTTAGAAGAGAAGAAGTTAGCAAGCTTATTAAAAAATGTAATGATTTTGGAGCAGGTGGAGTGTCTGTTGCAATTGGAGAACTTGCAGATGGGCTTCGTATCAACTTGGATAAAGTTCCAAAGAAATACGCAGGACTTGATGGAACAGAAATTGCCATTTCTGAATCTCAAGAGCGTATGGCGGTTGTAGTAGATCCAAAAAATGTTTCAGAATTTCTTTCTTATGCAGCAGAAGAAAATCTAGAAGCAGTAGAAGTTGCAGTTGTGACAGAAGAACCGAGATTGGTTCTTTCTTGGAGAGGAAAAGAGATTGTGAATCTTTCTCGTGCATTTCTGGATACAAACGGAGCACATCAGGAAACAACAGTGGAAGTAGAAATCCCTGAAAAAGAAGAGAGCCTTTTTATCAGAAAAGAAGTTCGTGATGTAAAAGAAAAATGGTTGGAAACATTAAAAGATCTCAATGTGTGTTCACAAAAAGGGTTAGTAGAGATGTTTGACGGTTCCATTGGATCAGGTTCTGTATTTATGCCTCATGGCGGGAAATATCAGATGACAGAAACACAGGCTATGGCAGCCAAAGTTCCAGTGCTAAATGGAGAAACAGATAGCGTTTCCCTTATGAGCTTTGGATTTGATCCGTATTTATCAAGTTGGAGTCCATACCATGGGGCAATCTATGCAGTTGTAGAGTCGGTTGCTAAGATTGTAGCAGCAGGAGGGGATTATTCAAAAATTCGTTTTACCTTCCAGGAATATTTTAGAAGAATGACAGAAGATCCAAAACGCTGGAGTCAGCCATTTGCTGCATTGCTTGGAGCATATCGTGCACAGATGGGATTTGGGCTTCCATCTATAGGTGGAAAGGACAGTATGTCTGGAACTTTTAATGAAATAGACGTTCCACCGACACTTGTTTCATTTGCAGTGGATATGGCTACAGAAAAAGAAATCATCACACCAGAGTTAAAGATGCCAGGTAACAAACTTGTTTGGCTTAAAACACAAAGAGATGCATATGATCTTCCGAACTATGAACAATTAATGGAACAGTATGGAGAACTGTCCGAAGATATCCATGCAGGAAGAATTGTTTCTGCATATGCATTGGATCGTCATGGCGTTATTGCGGCGGTAAGTAAAATGGCATTTGGAAATGGATATGGCGTATCAATTGTAGAGGAAATGGATGAAGCAGAACTCTTTGCACCAGCCTTTGGTGATATTATTGCAGAAGTACCTGCGGATAAGATTGGTGAATTAAAAGGAACTTACACTGTATTTGGTGAAGTGACAGAGGATCAGAAGTTCTGTTACAAAGAAGTAGAAATTACGTTATCAGATGCAGAAAAAGCGTGGATGGAAACATTGGAAGATGTATTTGCAACAAAATCTGCTACAAGCGCAGAAGAAAAAGTTGAGACAAAACTCTACAATGCTACAGATATTCACATTTGTAGTCATAAGATTGCACAGCCAACCGTATTTATTCCAGTATTCCCAGGAACAAACTGCGAATATGACAGTAAAAAAGCATTTGAACGTGCAGGTGCAAAAGTTGTTACAAAGATATTCAAAAACAGAAATGCACAAGATATTATTGAATCTATGGAAGAATTTGAAAAAGCAATCCAACAGGCACAGATTTTAATGTTCCCAGGTGGATTTAGTGCAGGAGATGAACCAGATGGTTCTGCCAAATTCTTTGCGACTGCATTTAGCAATGCGAGAATGAAAGAAGCAGTTGAAAAAATGCTTCAAGAACGAGATGGACTTGCTCTTGGAATTTGTAATGGTTTCCAGGCCTTGATCAAATTAGGACTTGTGCCAAATGGAACGATTACAGGACAAAGTGAGGATGCACCGACTTTAACCTACAATACAATTGGCAGACATATATCCAAAATGGTATATACAAAGGTAGTATCGAATAAATCTCCATGGCTTCAAGAAGCACAATTAGGTGGAGTATATACAAGTCCTGCTTCTCATGGTGAAGGTAGATTTGTAGCAAGTGAAGCATGGCTTGATCGATTATTTGCAAATGGCCAGGTTGCAACACAGTACTGTGATTTGGAAGGAAATATTAGCATGAATGAAGAGTGGAACGTGAATGGTTCTTATCGTGCAATTGAAGGTATTACAAGTCCAGATGGACGTGTTTATGGTAAAATGGCTCATGTTGAGAGAAGAGGAAAATCAGTTGCTGTTAACATTTATGGCGAACAGGATATGAAAGTCTTTGAATCTGGAGTGAAATATTTTAAATAACCGATAAAAACAACACGAGGAATCTGGCTTCGAAAACAGAAGCCAGATTCTTTGTATATAGTAAAAAAGAAAAATAACACAAAAAATGAAAAAAATGTAAAAAATATATTGACAAAATCTTGTGCATAGTAGTATAATGAACAAGTCGTTTGCGAGAGAAAATGACGTGGCGGAATAGCTCAGTTGGCTAGAGCACACGGTTCATACCCGTGGTGTCGCTGGTTCGAATCCAGTTTCCGCTATTTACGATATGGGGTCTTAGCTCAGCTGGGAGAGCATCTGCCTTACAAGCAGAGGGTCACAGGTTCGAGTCCTGTAGGCCCCATACATAAAATAATATGGCGGAATAGCTCTGTTGGCTAGAGCACACGGTTCATACCCGTGGTGTCGCTGGTTCAAATCCAGTTTCCGCTACTTCAAATCCACAGAGTTTTCTGTGGATTTTTTTTGCATGTTGCAAGCGGGCGGAATAGACTCTTTTAAATTTATACAAACTATGTTAGAATGAGTCCGTAAGAAAGAGATATGGAGGACATAATGAAATGAATATAAAGGCGAAACATGCACTTAGAATCGTAATTGGTGGATATTTGACGTTTCTTGGAATTTCTTTGTTTAAGCAGGCAGTTTTTGACGGGGTTGGAAATACAATGCTTGGAGC
>JARIEI010000180.1 GCA_029256845.1 Ruminococcus sp.
TTTAGTGTAATAAAATTATACTGAAAGAAGATGACTATATGGATGAATTTATAAAATCACTCAATCCAAATTATGAGTTCGTACAATATCATATCAAAGATAAGAAAGTTGTTTTATTGGTTAATACACGAAAAATGTTTTGTAATAACCCAAGCTGTACACATAAAACTTTCTCTGAAAAGCATCCATTTGTTGAGCCAAAAGCAAAGAAAACGAATCGGTTGATTAAAAATATTATTAATACATCCGTTCAATTAAGTTCATTGAATGCTTCAAAATTATTAAAAAGTGAACATATTACTGCATGTAAAAGTAGCATTTGTAGCCTGCTTAAAAAAATGCCATCCATTGTGGATAAATCTTCTGTGAAATTAGTTTGTGTTGATGATTTTGCTCTTCAGCAACAACAAATTCACATCCTGATGCAACACAAATTAGTGATCGATTTCACTTGATAAAAGGACTTTCAGAAGTCGTTAATAAATATATAATAAGAGAATTTCCGGCGAGGATTGAAATCCCTTTAACGGAAACTATTTCGGAAGAGATGAAAGCATTATATAATACTGCAAATCGCTCGCTCCGAATTCGGTTTGCTCACCAAAAAAGAAAAGAGGGTTTAACGATTTCTGAATAGCTGTTATGATGCAACATACTTATAAAACAATACAAAACTATTTAAACCCGAGTTATTCTGTAGTAGACGGTCATTACAATGTTCAGATTTCAGGTAAATCGGCATCATATGAACAAGAGGTACTTGAACTTCGTAGCAGAGAATGACTTATCCACAGATCCACAAAATCATCTGCGATAAAGGATACATGGGCAGTGTTGCTTCTCTTAGAATGTTTATGCAGAAGGGACGGACACGAATACGAGAGCAAGAAGAGCAAAGTAAAATACAGTCTGAATTCATCCAAAGGAAGCCTTTATGTCAATTGATATACAAAAGATAGAAAATGTTACATCAATTACAACCGTGCAATATGAACAGATGAATTTTACAAGAAGGATTAACTGTCTGTTTATCATTAAAGGGTCTGACTTGCGCTAGACCCTCACAAAAGAACCTTATATTTTATAGAATTAAAATAGCTCTTCTTCGTTAAATGAACCTTTTAAATTATTTTTCCATATTTTACGAATACCTAAAACACTACAGAACAGTATTGAATTCGTAAGTAACAGCGAAAAAACAGTTCTCCAGGAATACCCTGTTTCAACTCCATTCTCCAATAAAAATAATAAATTATTGTTTAAATAATGCATAATTACAGGTACCCAAATATTTTTCGTTACCATATAGGCAAATCCAAAAAATATTCCTGCTGAAATACATGCTATCATTCTGCCGCAAATGATTATTAAGGCATTTGCATTACCATAATCATAATATAAAAAGTCAAGAAATACGTGCCAAATCCCCCATAATACGCCGCCAATAATAACGCCTATTCGTGCCCCAAATCTTTTTTGTAATTTTGGTTGTAAAAAAAATCTCCATCCATATTCTTCGCCAAAATAAGTAACAAATCCTGTAAAAAAAAAGACAACTAGAAAAAATATATCAAACGTCATTTCTAAATTAAAAACAGCTTTAAGATCAAAACCTCCATCATTAAACAGTTGGTGTACACAAAATGTTTTTACAAAAAGCAGGATAACAAAAATCAGAATAAAAATCCAAGAAGATATAGTATTTCTCCATATCAAGCCATATTTTGTTTTTTTATTTTTTCGTTCTCTTAATATCATTACTCCAAATACTAAATTTCCAAAATATGATAATGTATAGAAATTTTCATGAGTAATTTTATCAGGAAACAAATAAATGAGCAAAGAAGTTACAGTTAACACCATTATAAGTACAATATATGTAAAATATACTGTTTTTGGTATCAAAATGTCCTTTTTATATATTATAAGATTGGTAATTATTACTCCTAGTCCAGGTCCCAACATCTGTAAATAAACTAATGTCGAAATTCCATTTTCTCTGTGTGGAAGGAATGCAATTCCTATTCCGATTACCATTGCAGAGAAATATGTTATCGCAAGAAAGTATCTACAGCTTTTTCTTTCAATTTTGCATTCACTATTCATACACTTTTCTCCTCGTTGTACACACTCAAACTTTATTCAAATGTATCATATTTATACCAACTAGTGAATACACTTATTTATCTAAAATAAAATGTTGTTAATAACATATACTCTTATCCTTTGCAATACAAACTGAAAGTTGCTTATCTTTTCTTTTTCGGCTTTGGTGCTGGTAGCTCATCATACATGGCATAAAACAAACCTGTCAAAAACTCCTTACTATCAACTCCATCAATCAACAACATCTCTTTTGCTCCATCATAAGGTAATTCATACAAAGCTGATGGCATATAATCAATTGATGATTTTATTGGTTTTACAAGTAATCTATCATCATAGATTCCCCCTACAATCTTACCACGATAATAAATAATAAATTCTCCCATTTCAAATCATAACACTACTATTAATTACTGTTTCTTTTCTACCGCTCTTCTCTCTGACCTGTCAAAATAAAATTCATCAATTGTTCTACATCATCAAAGTCATCATAATCACCATTTATTCCTTCTCGATGATACACGACCCCTTTTTTCTCATTTTCTTCCAGACAATCTAGCAACTTGTCTTTTCCATATTTTCTTATAAACATTGTAAATGTATAGGGCTTGATTTTACTTAACAATCCCTTTTTACAATCTTCTTGGCACATATAGCAATGAGAAATTCCTTTTTCAATTGAACATCTTTTATTTTCACAACTGTCATTATCTGGACATTCATCTGCGTTACAACCATTACATGTTACATTTTCAGAGCACAAACAGCAGGCAAGTCCACATCTTGCAATTCCCAATTCTCGTTTCATAAGTACCTCACAAATTATAATCTACCGATATTTTTCTATCTCTATTGTAACAGTTCTATACATCTATCACAATAAATAAAAAGATTCACCCCCACTTTTCTCCAAAAGTAAAAAACCTCTGAAATGTCCATATTTAGACATTTCAGAGGTTTTCCTTTACTCTAAATCTTCTCCATTGGTTCTAATCAGCTTTTGATACCAATAGAAAGAATCTTTTTTGATTCGTTTGAAAGTTCCATTTCCTTGATCATCTCTATCTACATAAATGAAACCATATCGTTTGCTCATTTCACCTGTGCTAGAAGAAATCAAATCAATACATCCCCAACTTGTATACCCAATAACATCTGCTCCATGATCAATGGCAGCTTTCATCTCTTTTACGTGTGCTCGCAGATAATCCACTCGATATTCATCGTGAATGGTTCCATCTTCTTCCAAAACATCTACCGCACCCAATCCATTTTCTGTTACAAGCAGTGGTTTGTGATATCGATCATACATGGACTCCAAATAATAGCGTAATCCTTCTGGATCCAATGCCCATCCCCATTGAGAATAGGTAAGATATGGATTTCTAACTCCAGAAGAATAATTTCCAGATACAATATCATCTGTTTTATGGTTGGTAACGATCGTAGACATGTAATAGGAAAATGTATATAAATCTACACATCCTTCCTTCAAATCTATTTTATCTTGCTCTGTGATTTCTAACTCTACATTATGCTCATCCCATAAACGTTTCGCATATGATGGGTATTCCCCACGACACTGTACATCTCCGCAATAGTAGATAATCTTTTCCCATTTATAACGATTGGAAAGAATATCCGAAGGATCTGGAGTTCCTGGATAAAATGTAATTCCGCAGATCATACAGCCAACTTGATTTTCTGGATCAATCTTATGTGCGTTTCTTACCGCTCTTGCACTGGCAACAAATTGATAGTGCAATTGCTGATAGATTGCCTGATACTTTTCCGAAGAATTGTCATCCTGAAAGAGTTCTGCAATCATAAGAGGATGGTTAATCTCATTGAAGGTAATCCAATATTTTACCAATCCTTTGTATGCTTGGAAGCATGTAGTCGTAAATCTCTCATAAAATTCAATCATTTTACGATTGTTCCATCCACCATACTGTTCTTCCAAATAAAGCGGTGTATCAAAATGTGAGAGCGTAACCAGTGGTTCAATCCCATATTTTTGACATTCTTCAAACACGTTTCGGTAGAATTCAACTCCTTTTTCATTTGCCACTTCTTCATCCCCATTTGGGAATAATCTTGTCCATGAAATGGATAAACGAAACACTTTGAATCCCATTTCTGCAAATAGTGCAATGTCACCCTTATACCGATGATAAAAATCGATTCCTTCATGACTTGGATAGTAATGATCTTCTAGCACCGCATACTTTGCTCCCTTTGGTAAGGAACAACGCTTATTTTGCAATTCTCCTGGCTGACCATCCTGATCAATGTAGGTGATTTTACGTTCCTTTTTTTTCGATCCTCCAGTTGTAACATCCGCTTTTGTTAAGCCTCTCCCATCTACATTCCAAGCTCCTTCACACTGGTTGGCAGCAACTGCTCCTCCCCATAAAAATCCATCTGGAAACTTTGATGATTCTTTTTGGTTCTGCAATTGTACATTCACTCCTTTCCTCTTAGGTTCTGATTCCTGCAAGTCCTATTTCATAATCTTTAATAATGGTTCTCCCACTTTCACTTCTTGCTTTTGATTTGCTGGTAAAATATCTAAATAATCTTCTATATTTGTTACCAAAATAGGGGTTACTGTCTGATATCCTTCTTTTTCGATATTTTCCTTATCAAATTCTAGTAAAAGGTCTCCTTTTTTCACCTGACTACCTTGACTTACTTTTACCTGAAAATACTTTCCATTTAAAGATACTGTATCAATTCCAACATGGATCAACAATTCAACTCCATCCTTTGTTGTAAGTCCAAGGGCATGTCCTGTCTGAAATAATGCAGTCACTTCTCCATCTACAGGTGCATACACTTTGCCTTCCTCTGGTAAAACTGCGATTCCTTTTCCAATGGCTTCACTCCGAAATGCCTCATCACTAACTTGACTAAGTGGAACAATCTGACCTCTTACTGGAGAATGTATGTCAATAATTTTTGAAGATTCTTCTTTGTTTGTTTCTTCCTTTTCTACAAGAACTTCTTTCTTCTTCGTTTCATCTATTCCAAGAATATACGTAATTACAGTAGAAACAACTAGTGTAATGATTACCGCAATTACCATGTGTAACATAAATTTTGGCATAACTCCTAAAATTCCAAAGATTCCAAAGTTTGCCATAGCAATAAATTTTACTCCCATGATTGCCGCATAAAGAGCTCCTACTCCGGCTCCTGTCATCGCTCCAATCATTGGGCGACGATATTTTAAGTTTACTCCAAATAATGCTGGTTCCGTAATTCCCATAAATGCTGAGAATGAAGTAGATAAGGCAATGGATTTTACCTTTTTATCTTTACTTCTTAAGAACACACCAAAAGCTGCACCCGCTTGTCCTAAGTTTGGCAAAATAGAAGTTACCATGTAAAAAGCATCAACTCCTGTCGAAACAAAAACTGGTAAAAATGCTGCTGCCAAAGCATAATGCATTCCCGCAAGAACTAAAAACGGCTTCAAAACCGCAATTAATACAATGGCTACAATTCCTGCTGTATCATATAAACTAATCATAGCCTTTGCAAGATAGGTTCCACAGTAATATCCAAGTGGTCCAATCACAACAAACAT
>JARIEI010000150.1 GCA_029256845.1 Ruminococcus sp.
TTCTTTTGAATATCCACATATAAGGGAAATTTCTTTTTAACCATAGATTTTTTTCAACCCTTCTATACATTCCATAAATGTTTCCTCTTTCAATATATCTTTTAATTCAAACATAATCTTTGAAGCAACTTTTTCTGTTGCCGCATTGATATTATTTAAAAGTTCTATTTTTTCTTGCTCTTCTAAGCTTAATTTTTGTATGGGCTTTTGTATACGTGCCTCCACATCTTCCATGACACCTGATTTAATATGTTGGATCTGGGATGCCACCTTTCTCCCTGAATACCAATCATAAAACTCATTCCTATATTTTTCTATAATGGTTCCCGCTTTGTCTAAATTCTTTTTCATGTCTGGCGTAATTTTGTTAACTTTAAAGCTGTCAATATCATAAAGTTCCACTTGTTCCAATTCTTTAATTTGCGGGTCAATATCTCTTGGAACTGCCAAATCAATCAGGATGAGCGGGGTTTTTCTCTTTTTCTTTATAAACTCTTCTTTTGTAATGGTTCGATTGGGGCTCGCTGTTGCAGAAACAACAAGATCACATTTAGAAAGAAATTCCATCCTGTTTCCATAATTAATTCTTTTACATCCTTCTGGAATTTCCACAACACCACTTTTGTACTGTCGTACGGTAACCGTCACGTCTGCACCGGCCTCTTTTAATGCAAGTGCTGTTACCTTCCCCATATTTCCATTTCCAATTACCATGCAAGTTTTTCCTTGAAACACAAACCCTTTTTCTAAAAGCTCATGAATGGCCTGATAAATGACAGATGCATTTTCCCTAGAAAACGCAACTTCCGTTTTTACTTTTTTTGCCCCTGTAACTGCTGTACGAAATAATACCTCTAAAACATTATCCGTACAGTATACCTCTCTTGCAAGGCTCAGTGCTTCTTTAACTTGAGTTAGGATTTGATCTTCTGCAAGAATCTGCGATTTCAAACCGCTTGTTAAATAAAAAAGATGTTTAACCGCTTCTTCGCCTTCTCGTTTTACAATCATATTTTTATAATTTTCACTCTTTATATTTTTTTCCTTGCATAATTGCATATATAAATCTGGAACTTTTTCTTCTTTTGTACTAACCCAAACTTCCATTCTATTACATGTAGAAAGTATGATGCACCCCAGAATCCCTTCTTCTGTTTTTATTTTTTGCATCATAGAGGCCGCACTTTTTTTCGTAAACGAAAATAACGACCTTACATCTACAGATGCTTTGTTAAAATCAACTCCTATCATTGAAATACCCATTTCAATTCACTCCCGACTTTATTTTATCAAATTAACTTTTTATCCTATTCTTCTCTCTCTTCGGAAAATCGATGGAATAATGTTTGATAAATTTCTGTATAAACACTTCCTTTTCTCCAAAGGAAGGTAAAATCATGATAGACATGAAATTTATTTAATTTAATTTTCACAAGTTCCCCTTTTTCTAATTCTTCTTTCACCGCTGCCTCATAAAGAAATGTGATTCCACACCCAGCTTTCGCCAAATCAATAATGGTACGCAGACTTCCAATTTCTGCTGTACTTTTAAAATTTTCAATACTAAAATTATTCGTTTCTAGATAACGTTCCAAAACTTCCCTTGTCCCAGAACCTGGTTCCCGAACTAAAAGCCTTTCGCTGAATAAATCTTCAATCCACTCTGGTTTTTTCTTCCATCGATACTGTGGACTACAAACAGGAATATAATTTTCCGTAGAATATCTGATATAATCATACTCACTCTTTTTAAAATATCCTTCTACCAATGCAAAATCTAAATTCCCCTCTTCCATACTCTTTAAAAGCTCTGTTGTATTTCCCACTTTCATTCGAATATGTGTATCTGGGTATGTTTTCAAATAATGAGGAAGAATCTTTGATACAACAACATCTCCAACCGTCTTGGTCACCCCAAATCTTAGATCAGTCAATGCATCGGACATATTTAAAAGTTGCTGTTTTAAATTATTTTCATCATTGATCATAGTGGTGGCTACCTGTTGTAATACTTTTCCTGCTTCTGTGATTTTTAATTTCTTTCCTTCATGTACAAACAACTTCGTGTGATAATAATTCTCCAAATAATGAATATGTTGAGATACTGCTGGTTGTGTAATATTTAGTTGCTCTGCCGCCTTTGTATAGTTCATACAGTGACATACTTGTAAAAAGGTATCAATTCTAAAATCAAGCATCTTTCATGCTCCTCTCTTATTCTATCTACGTTTTATTATAACATAATATTATTGCTATTCAATATGTTATAATTTATTTTTATATTTTATTTTTCAGAAGAAAAAGGAACAAGTACACAATCTACCAAACTGTTTTATTGCGCACTTGTCCCCTTTTTATCTTATCTCAATTTGTCCTAATATTTCTCCAATTGGAGCTTGAATATAAAGTTCTGAATGAACCTCCCTTGCCGTGTCTGATTTGTTGATCACAACAAGATGTTTTCCGTTAAAATAATCGATAAACCCTGCTGCTGGATATACAATCAATGATGTTCCTCCAATAATCAGTGTATCCGCTTTTGAAATCACATCTACTACCTTATATATCACATTTTGGTCTAACCCTTCTTCATAAAGAACCACATCCGGCTTTATCATTCCACCACACTCACACCTAGGGATGCCGCTGCTATGTTTAACATAACTGGCATCATAAAATTTTCCACATTGCATACAATAGTTTCTATGAATACTTCCATGAAGTTCTAAGACATTTTTACTTCCTGCAAGTTGATGAAGACCATCAATATTTTGTGTAACAACTGCTTTTAGCTTTCCAGCCTTTTCAAGTTCCGCAAGTTTTAGATGCGCTTTATTTGGTTTGGCATCCAAAATCATCATCTTGTCTTTATAAAATTCATAAAAAGCCTCTGGGTTTCTTAAAAAGAATGAATGACTAACCACTTGTTCCGGCGTATATTTATATTTTTGATGATAAATCCCATCTGCACTGCGAAAATCCGGTATATTGCTTTCTGTAGAAACACCTGCACCGCCAAAAAATACAATGTGTTCACTTTCATCAATGATTTTCTGTAATTGATCCACTTCTTTTTCATACATATGATCTACTACCCTCTTTTTGATCAATCTTCTTCTATATTGCCAAGTTGAATATTCTTATCTACAATCTGTTTCATACACTCCCATATTTCTTTCGATGTTTCTTCAATATGTTCATTTCTTTTATAAATCTGAGATTTTTTAACCTGATGCTCTTTCCAACTAATTCCATTTTTGGCATCATTTAGTAGCATCGGCTGTAAATTATCTAAAAGGTGCGCATACTTTGCCTCTATGGTCTCATATGCTTCGAATTCTTCCCAAAGATTTCTAAACTGTATTCCCTGTTCTTTTGGAAGCATCCCAAACAGGCGATCTGCGCATGCACTTTCTCTTGCACGCTTTGTTTTTGCGCCTTCTTCGTCATACGCATAGGTATCTCCTGCATCAATTTCTACCAAATCATGAATTAATACCATTGTAATCACTTTTGCTACATTTGCTTGTGGTACATATTCTTGTAATATAACCGCCATAAGTGCAATGTGCCAGGAGTGTTCTGCATCATTTTCTTTTCGATTTCCCTGTATTAAATAGGTCTGGCGAAAAATATTTTTTACTTTATCTATTTCACAGATAAATTGTAACTGCTGTTCTAATCTTGTCATACTATTCCTTCTTTTTCATGTATAAAATTTTATTTTTATCGGATATCCCAATAATAGCATCCTTTATCTTTTTGGACAAAAAACTCCAAATATGGAAAACCATACTTGGAGTTTCGATTATGTAAAAAATCTTCTTATAAGTCTACTTTTCCTGTTGTCTCTCCATTAATTACATAATACGCTGCCAGTTCCTCTGGTTTAATATAGATCTGTACATCTTTTAGATCGCCAACCTTATTTTTCATATCTTTTGTCCAAACATCTTTCACTTTTTGATAAATGTCTTTCTCTGTGTACTCTCTTCCCGCAAATTGAAGGAATAAATCCACCTTAACTGGAGCTTTTTTCACTGTTTTTTTTGGAGCAGCCTTTTTAGCAACGGTTGCTTTTTCAGTGGTCTTCTTTTGTGTAGCAACTTTAACCTCTTCGGTACTTTCTGGAGTTTTTAAAACAGCCGCTCTAGTTTCAATTGCCTTTGTGGAATCTTTTTTCGTTTCAATTGCTTTTGGTTCCACCTTTTTCACAACTTCCACTGGTGTCTCTACCTTTTTTGCAGCTTCTACTTTACTTTCAACTACTTCTGGTTTTTTCGTCACTTTTTTTGTTGCCATGCTTGTTTCCTCCTGACATAACATTCAAGTATATAGACCTTTTACTTTCTTTCGTTACATGGAGTATTGTACAACATTTTTTTCTTTTGGTCAAAAAAGATTGTTTTTTTTCTTTTAGACTTTACAAATTTATCTTGCGTATGATATAGTATAGTTTGCTAAGCGGAAGTGGCGGAATGGCAGACGCGCTAGATTCAGGTTCTAGTGGGAGTTATCCTGTGAGAGTTCAAGTCTCTTCTTCCGCACTGCAGCTGTAACCGAGTTGGTTGCAGCTTTTTTCATACCAAAGGAGAACAAAATCTATGTATAATCAAATTTATTCCATTTTGCGTGAAGCAGGCGACATTATGCTCTCTGCAAAAAACATTGAAACCGGTGTAGAAGAAAAAGATGGTGCTGCAAATCTTGTTACAACCTATGATGTAAAAATCCAAAATTTTCTACAGGAAAAGCTTCTTTGTCTTTATCCGGATGCGCATTTTATGGGAGAAGAAAATCCTAGAAATGTAGCAATTTTAGAGGGAAAAACTTTCATCGTTGATCCAATTGATGGCACTGCAAATTTTGTACGTCACCTAGATGCTTCCGCTATATCTGTGGCGCTACTTCAAGATACAGAAGTCATTCTTGGAGCTACATACAACCCTTATCGAAATCAATTTTTTTACGCAGAAAAAGGAAAAGGAGCTACTTGTAACGGAACTCCTATTCATGTTTCCACTGCCCCATTATCGGAAAGTATCGTGAGCTTTGGCACTTCTCCGTATTACAAAGAGCTTCATCCAAAAACATTTGATCTTGGTTATCGTCTTCTTTGTTCTGGTCTTGATATTCGACGATCCGGTTCTGCTGTCATTGATTTATGTGAAACCGCACAAGGACATTTGGATTTATTCTGTGAACTTAAATTAAGTCCATGGGATTATGCTGCTTCTTCACTTATTATCACCGAAGCTGGTGGAACTGTTTCTCAAATGAATGGACTTCCTCTTGTCTTTGACAGACCTTGCTCTGTAGTTGCCGGTTCTGCCAAAGCCTATAAAGATTTTTTTACACTTTAAATCATAAGCATCCTTTCAACACAATATCATAAAATTAATTAAAATTACTTGTACAATAAATTTTTTATTGCTACAATAATTGAAAAGAAAACTAAAAGAAAGGAGATCGATCAATCGTTTTTATTTGATTGATTTGTACACAAGTTTATGATATCAACTAAATTTAAACATCTTAAAGATAAATTCAAACAGCCAAAATCATTTCGCCTTGAATTACCTGATGCGTATGCTTTTCCGGGCCCATATCCTGGTTCAAAGCATTATCCAGCACCCCCGATGAGTGTCGTTATAGATACTATTGTTAAATATAGTGAAGATACGAATGCAAAACTTGAATTTGTTAGTACAGATACTCCGATTACTTTTTATTTAATTATAGAAAAAAGGGGCAAAACAATGCGAGAACTTTACATGGCCGAAGTAGTGAATGGATGTCGGCATCCACTAGACCTTTGTTATTTTATATCTTGTACTCAGATATAATAGCGAAATCGTTGTTGATACAGTGGATATATAACCATCACATAGGAGATGAGTTCTTTAACTTTCCAAAAAGGCCATTTGGATTTGGAAATGAATTAACAAAGCAACACGGGGCTGTCGCTTTAACGATTAATAAATCGTGAAGCGGCAGTTTCCTTTTTGCTGTTTTAAGGATAAAATCTATCAAAAAACGCTGTTCTTTGCTACTGGCTGTTAATAAAAACGCACTTTAATAATCCATTTTTGATGGCTTGGAAAATTATTTTGATAAGTCAAAATTTGGGCACTTTTTATCGAAAATAAATGCGTTCCAGTTCTTCCATTTTGAATCTTATTATGTAGTTTGTTTATGTTATTTCCTTTGCTTAAATATCTGTGGAACTGCATATCCTATTTTACTTTTTGAATGACGGATATGATCTACAGCTAATTTTTTACCATTTCTGCAGATATAGATATCTGTTTCCACATCATACTCCATATTTTCTATTTTACCGATGTCATTTTTATATTTACGGTTCTTGGAAATCTCATAGTTCGCAGGTTTTATATAAGAAAGCTGACCGTTTGCTTCTAGAAACAGATAGTTTTCTTCACTTTCATATCCGGCATCCGCTGTTATATTTTTATATTTGAATTTCAAATGCTCCTGTGCATCTTTCAAAAATGGTATCAGCGTTGTGACATCCGTAGGCTGGGGACCTACGGTAATCCATGTGATGTATTCGGAATCGACTCCATGCACAAACACTATATTTTCAGTTTCTTTTAATGCATACAGTTTTTTGTGGAGCTTTTTTACATGCTTTATTTTTATCGTATTTCCATAAACGATTTTTATATCATAAAGCAGTTCACACTCAGCCACAAAATCAGCAAGTTTCTGCAAAAGTTTTGCTTGGTTTTTTGTTACTGCCTTCTTCCAGACGAATGTATACTTATTGGCACTGGCTTCAATTTTTGTACCATCAATAAAAATGGTTTCCCCGGAAATTTCTCCCATATCAAACAAGGCATTAGACATTTCTGCAAGGATACGTATAGAACAGGGAGCAAAATGGATACTTCTAAACCTTGCAAATGTTGCATGGTCAGGAGCCGGGGCACCTTCCAGAAGAAACATAAAGTTGATATC
>JARIEI010000159.1 GCA_029256845.1 Ruminococcus sp.
TATGGATAACCTCCTTCGTACTGTAATGCGGTTGGCGAACCAACATTATTGTAACACAGGAGGTTTTTTACTGTAAGCTGAAGCAATCCTAACTCACCTGCATAGCAGGTGGTTTATTTGTTTTCCATCTGTAAATTCATCCTTCCTCTCCTCTATCATATAATTCGGTATCGGCAAGACAATACTCACCTTAAAAATATTTTTATCACTAAAAATATGACATTCTCCATTATATTTTGCAACTGCATCTTGTATATTTTTCAATCCAAATCCATGCATATACTCTTTACTTTTTTTCTTATTTAGAGCGTTACACTTATATGTGTTCTGAATTGAAACCACCAATAACCCTTTTTTTCTCTTTATCTTACATATAATTATGCGATCTTCTTCCTCTAAATTTTCAGTTGCTTCTATTGCATTGTCTAATAAATTACCAAAAATGGTACTAATATCTATTGGTTCAATAAATCCTCCCATACTAAAATCTATTTCGCATTCCAAGTCAATAACTTTATTATCAGCCTTTTGCATTTTATCATGAATGATTACATCTAGAAACTCATTGCCTGTATGATAATAGTTTTCAATCTTTTTTAATTTATTGGATACTTCTACCAAGACCCCTTCTCCAACATTCATTAATAATAAATGATTTTTTAAATCATGATATATTTTTCTTACATATTCTTCATCATCTTTTTTTCTTTGATAATAGTCGTACTGTAGTTCTAATTGCATTAATTTGTTTTTTCTTTCTTCTAATAATTTCTTTGTTGCAATATAACGTTCCGAACAAACAATATTTAAAATATATGCGATTAAAATTATTCCATCACCTATTAAAACCAATAATCTGTCTTCTATCGACTTTATATGAACCATATTGATATTAACAATTATTATTACACTTAAATACGCACTCCCAGAAAATATAATCGGATAACTCTCATCCCATTCTATCACTTTCATATCTGGTTTAAAAATATTCTTGACTAATGTAAGCACAAAAAAACTAACTGCTTTAATAACAATTATTAAAGAAATTCTAAAATCATCATATACTAAATTAGTTGATAATATGGGAGCTGCGAAAAAGTTCCATACTTGAACAACAATTAACTCACTCATAACTATTGCCATTATGTATGTTATAGTATAAATCCCCAACTTTAATAAAGAAATTTCCCAAGTCCATTGTCCAATCAACATTATAATTACAATTTCTATTAAAAGTTTTATTCCTACTGGTACATCAATACAACTCATACATACAACTGCAACAACAAAACTCAAAAACAATACCCATGAAGCATTTCTTTTCTTTTTTTCCTCGTTTTGAAATAGATAGAGCAAATAAAAGGCTTCTATACATGTCAAAAAAATATCTATAACAATAGGATTCATATTCTTTCTCCCCAAAACCCACTTAATTGTAACATAAAATTTTTCTTCTTAGATTTCCCGATAGGAATAAGTTCCCCAGAAGCTAATTTTAAATCATTTTTTTGAATATTTTCAACAAATAACAAATTTACCAAAAATGAGGAATGGCATCTTGCAAATCCATATTTTTCAACTCTCTTTTCCATTTCTTTCATTTTCCAATAACAAAGAACATTTCCATGATTTGTATGTATTAGTAGATTTCGATTATATGTTTCAATGTAACTGATCGATTTCAACAATATTTTATAATTACCGCAATCGTTATGAACTGTAATAAAAGGATCATCTCGTTGTGCAAATTCTTCTATTACTCGATCCATTTCTATTTTTAAACGTGCTTTCTTAATTGGTTTAAGAATATAACTTGCCGCATTAACTTTATACCCATCCAAAGCATATTAAACTAAAGATGTCAAGAAAATAATGACAACATTTTGATCTCGTTCCCTTATCTTTTCTGCTACCTGTATTCCATTCATACCAATCATTTTGATATCCAAAAACAAAATATCATATTTACAACTATAATTTTCTAATAATTCCTCTCCACTTGCAAAAGAAAAAAACGCAATTCATGATTGCTTTCTTTCCCATACTCCTCAAGATTCTCTTTCATAGATTTCACTATTGCCATGGAGTCATCACATACTGCTACTGTTATCATATTCTCACCCTCACATCATTTTTCTATGATAAATTAATCTCTTATTTTATATATATCCCACTAAAAGCAGCAATGAAATCTCACAAATTGCAATCGATCCATAGCATAATTTACCTTTTAATTGCGGAAATATTCTGTTCATTATTATAGCAAAAAGAAAAAATAATAAAACTCTTTTTATACTTTTTTCTCTATAGATAAATAACTGTTTCTACTAATTTCCCTGTACACAAACTGATGCATACAACCAATAATGTACAAATCGACTCTGAAATCAGTAACTCTGATCCATAAACATATACGTCCCTATCCTTTTCCTCAATTACTCCTCGCTTTACAAAAAAAAAGCCATTTTTTCTGCCGTTCTTTTTATCATTTTTTCCCACACCTTTTCATTGTATATTCATATTCATTTTATCAAAAATATTTCTAAAGACAACTATGCTTGTTTAATCGACCTTTTACACTGCTCAATCGGCCACTAAAATAAGGATATGTCTTATTTTTAGTAGACATATCCTTATTTCTGTTTTCTCATTTAATTAACCTTAAACACCCATTTTAGTACTTTCGGCAACTAATTGTTATCCTTTCCTGGCGTCCATCTGGAAACACATAGGTAAACTTGCTCTCCTCATCTTGACAGATATAAAAAAAATCTTTTTCTGACTCCACACTGTATGTATATTGAGCTTCAGTATTTTCTGCTAAAAGTACAAATTTTTCAAAACATTCTTCTTTTTCGACTTTCAGGTTTTTCATCTGGTGTTCTACAATTTTGTAAATTTGTTCTTTTTTTAACTCTTTTTCTGAAATCTGTCTAAAGCGAAACATTTCTTTATCTCGATTTCCATTTAATACTGCCTCAAGATATTTTGTATAACCTACAGGCATGATAGATTCTACCGGTATATCCATTTGCTGCTTGGAAGATTCTCTAATTTTCTGAAAAAGCAATCCTAAAACATCTGGAGAAATAATAATAAAATCTGTCACACCAACGATGCTTATTTTGTATTCTTTCAATTTTACACCTCTTATATTAAATGATTATTTTATACTGTTCTTACCCCTCGGAGTATTTCTTCTAAGTATTGTGCCAAAAACTGCAAATTTTCTTTTTTACTTTTTTTCCGCTCATAATAAAACATACAATACTTTAGTAACGCTTTTCTTAATAAGCATTTATTGTCTACTTGTTCTGGAATTCCTCCATTTTCAGCAACCTCAGCTGCACATGGACCTGAGCAAAAATATTTTGCCCAACAGTTCTCACACATCGTTATTTTATCCACACAAAACTGTCTTTCCAGTTCAGGATCCTCCGTTTTTTTCAGCAAATCCTCACATAATTCTTCCATCGAGTTTTCTCTCACATTTCCCATGGAAAACTGCTTGTCTTTAAAGTTTGCACACATGAAAGTGGTTCCATTAGGATGTATGGAATTACATTACCAAAAGCACCACAACTTCTCTGAGGCTGAATATCTCCAGAATAATTGGCAGTTAATCCTTCATCAAAATATTCCTTTTCTAACAGGTAACGTACCATCTTTAACTGAATTTTTAATGCATTATCTTCTTCAAGTAACTTATCGTCCGCGTTATTTTCTTTTGCTCGTCCTACCAAGGTAATAATTCTAGTAGTTAGAATAGCATGATATTTGTGACAAATCTCAATAGCCTCCTCTAAATGCTTTTCACTATTTTGATCGACAACAAAAGACAGCGATAATAATACATCTGCTTCATTAGCTACTTCAAATACGCTTTCCATTTTTTTCTGAAGCTTTAAATCATCAAAAATATTTTCTATACTAATCTCTAAAACTCCAATTTTGTCAGCAAGTTTTTTTACCCAGTCTGCATTTAATAAAAGCCCATTGGTTTGCAAAACTATTCGTTGCTTTTCAAAAGAATGACAAAATGCATCCAATATTTCCAGTATATCCCTTCTCATCAGTGGTTCCCCACCTGTAATCACTATCTTGCGCGGATCAACCTCCAACAACTCAGGTATCAGCACGTTTCTAATCTCATCTATATTCAAATCATTCTTTGTACTCACGTATGGTCCTGAATTCATGGTGCAAAACTCACATTGTAAATTACAACGCCCTGTCACTGCAAAATAAACACTTTTTCTCGTCTGGCCTTTTTCTTCTCCTAACAGACCAAATTTCTTCTCCACCAGTTCTTCAAATGCTTTGCGATTTTTTCACTGCTACAAAACATATCATATTTGTCTTTTCTCATCCTTACCCAATGTCCGTTTTTGGCATTCAAAAGAACTACTTTACCATTTCCTTCTTTTACTATTAAATCATCTAATGTGATCATACAATATACCTCCCCCTTACATTTTTATACACTTAATAATTGCTTTGTGCTCCTGATAAATCTCAGACATAAGCTTCCGTAATCTGCAGAAAATAGGGGCTGGTTTATTTTTATCTCCTGTAACAGCGATATTCTGCATAATACAGGAACTTTCTACGCAGTATGCTGCAATTTCGCATTTCTTACATTCTTTATTTTGGATACTGTTAAAGTTTTTTGATTCCTGTATTTTTTTCTTTGAAAACCCTCTTGCAAACTCCCAATAAAATCCATTTTGGGCTTTAGCCTGATCGATAAAATACACAAACGATTTTTTTATTTCTTGTTCCAAAATCTGAATTTGTTCTTCAGTCCAAGATACAGTTAAATCAATTGCTGTATCTATCATTTTAAACACAAGAACTTTTGTTAGATAAACCAATGTTTCAAAGTAATCTTTATAATTATTTTGGGTAATTACATTTGTTACCTGTACATATCTTCCTGTTCTCTCTTCAAACATCTGAATATATCTTAAATTTTCTAATATTTTGTCATGTACGTTGTATCCGGTAGTAGAAACCCAGTTACGATCATTGACTTCCTTATTTCCATCAATGCTTACTTTCAAAGCAAAATTCTTGTTAACCAAAAAGTTTAAAATTTCGTCATTAAAAATAGTAGCATTTGTTGCAATGGAGAATAACAACTTGTTTCTTTCCGCAACATTTTTCTTTTCTACATATTCGCCCAGTTTTTTTATCATTTTAAAATCCAAAAAAGCTTCTCCACCAACAAAGTCAATTCAGAGTTGACGATCTTTATGCATTTTTACCTTTTGATTTATTTCCAACGTTAAACTATACATATTTATCTCTCCCTTTCCACACCTATACAGAACATATACCGTTTACCTTCTGAACATACCTGATAAGCGGTTTATCTCTTTCGTTGCATAACCGTATTATATATAGGTTTGTAAAAAGGCCATCAGAAATGGAGATATCCCCTCTTATGGCCTTTGGGTTTTATAGAAACATCTTTGATTACTGTATGCCGATGATACGTTTTATCTCTCTTAAAGAAATTCGATAACCAATGTATTGATAAACGCCAACAATAAAACAGAGACCTAAATCTAATAATGCTGCCTTTCCTTCATATAGATGAAATACGCCATCGTTTTGTAAATATGTCATGCACTGATACAAATAAATAATTCCAATTCCAATAATAGTAGGGAATAGATATACCTTGCTAAGTTGACCTTTAACGCATCGTAAAACATAACTGTCATCTGCTCCTAATTTACGAATATCATCATACATCTGCTTATTACTAAGACCGGTCGTTTGGCTTCTTGTAAATGCAATAATTCCAATAGAAGCCAGCATTACAATAGCAACAAATGCGAATAATAAAAATTGAATAGCATATTGTAGAAGCATATTCTTTTGGAAAAGTACCTTAAAATACGGTTCATACTTCCAATTCAAATCAATTTCCGGATGTTCTGGCTGCAGTTCGATACGCTCCCCATCATAATATTCCTTACCTGCTTCCATTGCTTGTTGTTCCATAAAAGAATCATAAAACAATAATACTTTCATACTGTCACTTGCATTATTACAATATTCTTTAAAAAGTTGTTTTGAAAAGTCATAAGATGTCTCCAAATTTGCAACATTAAAAAGCACCTGCCTGATAGTGTGATCCTGAGAAATTCCTGTCTTTAATTCTTGATAATCTTTTTCGCTTATCACATATCTGGCAAACATATCCCAACCATTTTCAACTATCAATTCGTTAAATTCAACTGTTCCATCATAGCGAAGTTTTTTATCAAGACCAGAATCCTGGTTTTTTACATAATCCAAATCATCAAATGCAAAAAACACAGATTCATCCATATCCTCTGAACGTATCATCTTATACGTTCCATCTTTTACTGACAGATTCGTTCCCATTGCATCATTTAACTCTTTATCGCTAACAAACTGTCGATAATACGCCTGTTTTTCGTACTGCTCAATAATTCTTCCATTGTCATCCACATTGTCACGATTAATACCACTTGACAGCAGTTCAATAAAATCAATTTCACGATAATTTTCAATCTTTACATCAAAATCATCTGCTAAGTTTAAAACTTCTTCTTGAGATAAGCCGGCTACTGATTCAGGAATACGATAAGAAACATCTGCCGGATTTTTATCTGCAAAATTATTGCCTTCCATCATATTACTCGGTAAATAAAAAGCTGCAAACAATGCTCCTACAATGAGTAGTACAATAAGACTCATATTTCTCACCATGGAAATTCCCTGAAATTTTAACATTCCATAAGAGATAAGATTCTTATAATATTTTTGTGGATTTCGTCCACGCCTATGTACAACGATGGAATATACTAAGATACGGTAAATCCCAATGATACACAAACCATAAAAAAGACTAAATAACTTACT
Organism: Ruminococcus sp.; assembly: GCA_029256845.1. Taxonomy (GTDB): domain Bacteria; phylum Bacillota; class Clostridia; order Lachnospirales; family Lachnospiraceae; genus JAHHTM01. The sequence goes on from JARIEI010000159.1 coordinate 6,901, forward strand.
TAAATATTGTTTAAAGATGTTTGCCCATAATGTAGGTAATACATATGCTAAAAAAATACCAGCAATCAATAGAGTGATACCTGATACCAAGTATTTTCCTGTTACCTGTTTCTTGATCGGCTCACATTTTCTCTGTTCATTGATGATTTCCATTACGTTCGAACGTTTCATAAAAGACAACGTCATTATCAGGATACATACGAAAACCAGAATAGCAAACACTGCTACATACAGCATTCCCTGCACCGATACCATAAAAGAAGACAAATATGGAGCAATATTTATCATCTCAATAATCTTCCCAATTCCCAGTGCCAACAAATTACCTACTACAATCCCTACTACTGTAGCACTCAACCCAATAGAAAAGATCTCTTTTAACAGTGCGTTTGATAATCTTCTTTTTTCTGTTCCTAATGCTAAAAATATTCCGATTTCTTTACTTTTATATCTTAGAAACAGTCCCATTGCGTATAGCACAAAGATAAAGCATCCTATAACTGCAATTCCAAAAATTAAGTAGATTTGTTTTCTTGAATCGCCACCTTCCGGTAATGCTTTCTGTATGAAATCACTGAACAATACTCCAAAGAAAGACGCTACTAACAAATTAGCAAATGCCACACATAACCAAAATTGCTTATACTGCCTGTCATTTACTTTTCGCAGTTTCTTCAAAAGGTTAGTTAACTTCATTTCCATCACCACCATTCAAATCTTTAAAAATATTTAACAGTTGATCCAAAAATACTTTCCGATTTCCTTCATTTACCATTTCCTTGTGTATTTTGCCGTCTTTCATTACAATAACACGATCACAATAACTAGCTGAAATACTGTCATGAGTAACCATGAATATTGTAGCCTTTAACTGCTTTTTTGCTTCAATGAATGCCTTGATTACAGCTTCACTAGAACGACTGTCTAGATTACCTGTAGGTTCATCAGCCAAAATGATAAGCGGATCGTTCATCAGGGCTCTTGCCACTGCAGTCCTTTGTCTTTGACCGCCTGAAATCTCAGCCGGATATTTTTTTGCAATTTTATCAATGTCAAACATCTGCAGTAATTTTTTGGCCTTTGCTTCCATTGGTTTATATGGAGCTTCATGGATTACTTTTGGTACACAGACATTTTCAAAAACCGTGAGACCATCCAACAACATGAAATCCTGAAAAACAAATCCTAACTTCCTATTCCTAATGTCAGCAATTTCTCTTTCACTAAGTTCTGACATTTTCGTACCATTCAAATCAATTTCTCCGCTATCGTACGGAATGAAGGATGAAATGCAGTTCAGAAGTGTGGACTTTCCACTTCCCGATGGTCCCATAACGGCTACAAACTCGCCTTCTTTTATTTCAAATGAAACATTTTTTAAGGTTTTGTAAACCTCACTTCCATTTTTATAACTTTGACATAAATTATTCACTTTTAACATATTAATCCCCTTTCTTGAATAGGCGCTTTCCAAACTCATCACTTGCATTAATTTCCTCACCTACTCTCCTTTCCACCACATAATACAATGGCTCTTGATGATTTTAAAATATCACGTGCTTATTTTCTTGCATAGTGTATTTGCCTAATCTACCTCTCACATTGCGTAATCCACACCATTCAATATAAAATGATTCATACTACACTCTTAATTTTTCTCTTAAAAAAAGAACAGCCTCAACGACTGTTCTTATAACCTACTCTTTTCAAATAATATGATAATACTCTTTCATGATTGCATGATTCCACGCATCACCAGCATCAACATTCGAGCTTAAAAATACTGGTACCACCATTTCTCTTTTCTCCATTTCTTCGGCAATCATATGAGAATGTCCCGTTCCTACCGCAAAACATCTTCCATTGTTTTCTAAATGGTCAACGATTACTTTTGCAACAATCTTTAATTTTTCATCTTGAGTTTCATCAAACTCCATAATTTTTTCGATAATTTTTTCTCTAAATAATTTCATTTCTTTTCTCACTTTCTGAATTCGTAGTCTACCACGCACTTTCCATTTTAGCAAGCACTTTTTCTTGTTTTACAAAATTAGAAGGAGAGACACCAATTTCTCTTTTAAATGCTTTGGAAAAGTAACTTTGACTTGTAAACCCAAGTTTTTCAGAAACATCAAATACTTGTCCTCCCGCTTGCAACATCTTTTTTGCAACATTTATTTTTAGCTTCAGTAAATATTGATGTACTCCGATTCCCGCATACTTATCAAACACCCTTTTTAAACTAGCCTCGCTTGTGTTGCATTGTTTTGCAATTTCCCGAACTGTTGGCTGCTGATCTAAGTTGGCATTGAGCAAATTAATCGCATTTCGAAACGTAATTGCATCTGGTGATGACGAAACAGTAGACAGCGTTCCTTTCTCTGCAAGGATCAAAAATAATTGACATAGGTCATTTGCAATAATTTGAGAATAATACGGAACCTTTGAAAATGGTTGTAAATAATAGTCATGTTGAAAGGTTCGAATATCAATTGGACTTGTTTTCGATTGCATATAATTTAGCAAAGAATGGATCCTTTCTTTTTGACTGAAGGATAATTGAAATACTTTATCGCGTAACCACGCAGTTAACGGTCCCTCCGCAGAATAAGAGAAAATAAGCAAGGTAGCTCCCGTTTCATTTTGAATTGTAAATTTATGAAACTCCAAAGGTTTATGGAAAATAAGATCCCCCGCTGTCATATTATAAACTCGTTCATCTGCAGACACACATAGTTCTCCCTCTAAAACATATAGACATTCCCAAAAATCATGGGTTTCCCCTGAAAATTCGAATCCGCAATCATAATGAATCTGAAAAAGGGAATGAAATCCCGTAATACGAATCTGTTCTTGAATTTGAAATAATGGATATGCATTCTTATCTAACATCTTCTCTCCTTTTTGAGCTAAAAATACAAATTATTGAACTTTTATTGCATAGATTTGTTGTTTTAATAATTATATAATAGCATCAATGAGAGATCTTTAAAACAAAAATATTAAAACTATGCGAGGAAAATGAAAATGAGTAAACTATTAAAAGTCGTATTAATTGGTGCAGGAAATCGTGGGGAAACATATACCGATATTATGGCAAAAATGGAAGATAAATTTAAAGTGGTTGCGGTTGCTGAACCGATTGAAAGTCGTAGAAAAGACATCCAGCAAAAGCATAATCTTCCGGATGATCTTTGTTTTGATGACTGGACTCCACTGTTAGATCTTGGAAAAATTGCTGATGTTGCGATTATTTCCACAATGGATCAACAGCATTTAGAACCAACCTTAAAAGCAATTGCTTTAGGATACGACATTTTATTGGAAAAACCAGTCTCTCCAAATCCGGCTGAATGCCAACAAATTGCCGACTACGCAGAGCTAATGGGAAGTAAGATCATTGTTTGCCATGTACTTCGTTACACTCCAATATTTATTACGATCAAACAGCTGTTGGAGGAAGGAAAACTTGGAGAGGTTATCTCCATCAACCATGAGGAATGTGTTGGAAATGTACATCAAAGTCATAGTTTCGTCCGTGGAAACTGGGGAAACTCTGAAAGGTCTTCTTGTATGTTATTACAGAAGTCTTGCCACGATATGGATATTTTGCAATGGTTGATTGGAAAGAAATGTAAAAAAGTTCAATCCTTTGGTACATTATCTTACTTTAAAAAAGAAAATGCCCCAGAAGGATCCCCAGAATATTGTATTCAAGGATGCCCAAATGCAGAAACTTGTCCATACAATGCGGTTAAATTATATTTAGATGATAAAGAAAATACTTGGTTTAGAACAACCTCTACGAGAGAAGCAAATCCTACCGATGAAATGGTAGAAAAAGCACTTCGAACAACTCAATATGGAAAATGTGTATTCAAATGTGACAATGATGTGGTTGACCACCAGACAGTAAATATGATTTTTGAAGATGACGTAACCGTTACCTTTACCATGAATGCCTTCAACAAAGGGGGACGCTTCATCCATATTATGGGAACAAAAGGGGAATTGCGTGCAGCAATGGATGACTTAAAAACTCCAATTACAATCTACGATTTTGAAACAAAACAAACGACCGAAATTCCAATTGTTGCAAAAGACGGAATAGCAAATGGACATGGTGGTGGAGACGTAGGAATTATAACTTCTCTTTACGAATATTTAAACGGAGAATATAAAGGATGTTCCATTTCTGATATCCGAACTTCTGTAAACAACCACTTAATTGTTTTTGCAGCGGAAGAATCAAGAGCAAAGGGAACTGTAGTAGACTTTGAAACATTTGTATCCAACCTTTATAAGTAATACAACTTATAAAACTATAATACATGTAGCCACCTAGGAGGAATATAAAATGAAAAAACCAGTACTTGTAATTATGGCAGCTGGAATGGGAAGCCGCTATGGAGGATTAAAGCAAATCGATCCCATCGATGAACAAGGACATATTATTATGGACTTTTCTCTTTTTGATGCAAAAAGAGCTGGATTTGAAAAAGCGATTTTTATTATTAAAAAAGAAAATGAAGCAGATTTTAAAGAAGTCATTGGCGATCGTATGGCAAAAGTGATGGATGTTGCCTATGCATATCAGGACTTATATACACTTCCTCAAGATTTTGAAGTTCCTGAGGGAAGGATCAAACCTTGGGGAACTGCCCATGCCGTGCTAAGTTGTATCGATTTAATCGATGGACCTTTTGCTGTAATCAATGCAGATGACTATTACGGTAGAGACGCCTTCCAAAAAATCTATGATTTCTTATCTACGCAAGAAGAGGATGAAACATACCGTTTCACAATGGTTGGTTATCAGTTAAAAAACACACTGACTGAAAATGGTCATGTAGCAAGAGGGGTTTGCACCGTTGATGAAAATGGCTATTTAGTGGAAGTGACGGAACGAACTCGAATTGAGAAAAAAGGGGATGGTGCAGCTTTCACAGAGGATGATGGAGCAACTTGGACCCAATTACCGATGGACGCCATAGTTTCTATGAACATGTGGGGATTCTCAAAAGGATTTTTACAGGAAATCAAAGCTGGTTTTTCTGCATTTTTAGAAGAAGGACTAAAGAACAATCCTTTAAAATGCGAATACTTCCTTCCATCTGTTGTAAGTAAGTTATTATCCGAAAATCGTGCAACTGTTTCCGTTCTTACTTCCCAAGACCAGTGGTATGGTGTAACATATAAAGAGGACAAACAAGTGGTAGTCAATGCAATTCAAACCATGAAAGACGATGGAATCTATCCAGAAGATGTTTGGTGCGGAAGAAGCGAAGCTATGATAAACTTCCAACTAGATGGAGTGGCAATGAAAGCCGTTCGTTATGGAAGTGGACACATCAATGATACCTTTTTGTTAACTTTAAAAAAGAAAGACCATCAAGAAGGCCGGGTAATACTCCAACGTATGAATAAAAGTATTTTCACAAATCCAGAAGCACTAATGGAAAATATTTTAGGAGTAACTTCTTTCCTTCGCAAAAAAATTGTTGAAAACGGAGGTGATCCGGAACGAGAAACCTTGAATGTAATTCCAGCCAAAAATGGAAAGCCTTATTTTGTAGACTCTGAAGGTGAATACTGGAGATGCTATACATTTATTGAAGATGCTACTAGCTATGATCAAGTAGAGTGTCCTGAAGATTTTTACCAAAGTGCTGTCTCTTTTGGTAATTTCCAAAGACTTTTGGCGGATTATCCAGCCGAGACACTTCATGAAACAATCAAAGGATTTCATGATACAAAAGCTCGTTTTGAAGTATTTAAAAAAGCGGTGGAGGATGATGTTTGCGGACGTGCAGCGTCTGTTGCTAAAGAAATTCAATTTGTATTGGATCATGAAGAGGTGGCAAATGTATTTGGAGATCTGCTGGCAAAAGGAGAATTACCACTGCGTGTTACACACAATGATACAAAATTAAATAATATCATGCTAGATAATAAAACAAGAAAGGGAATCTGTGTCATTGATTTGGACACTGTCATGCCTGGTCTTGCAATGAATGACTTCGGTGACTCTATCCGATTTGGTGCAAGTACGGGTGCGGAAGATGAAACAGACCTTGATAAAATCTGGTGTGATATGGAACTCTTCGATCGTTATGCAAAAGGCTTTATTGAAGGTTGTGGTGGAAAATTAACAACAAAAGAAATTGAATTGCTTCCTATGGGTGCAAAAGTTATGACCTTTGAATGTGGTATGCGATTTTTAACAGACTATCTACAAGGAGATACTTATTTTAAAATCCACAGAGAAAATCACAACTTAGACCGATGCCGCACACAATTTAAATTAGTATCTGATATGGAAACAAAATGGGATACGATGAATGAAATTATAAAAAAATACAATGTTTAAGAAAAAGTCCGGGAACCGTCATTTGACAGTTTCCGGCTTCATTTACTTATTTTTAAAGGAGATGCCATTATGAAATTTTTTGATCTAGACAGTCCTCTTATGCGTTTTTTATCAAAAATAGCTGATTTGTTTATTTTAAACTTCCTATTTCTATTATGTAGCATTCCGATTGTTACGATTGGAGCTTCTACCATCGCTCTATACACGGTCACATTAAAATCTGTACGAAATGAAGAAAGTTATATTGTTCGTAATTTTTTTGTTGCCTTTCGTAAAAATTTAAAAATCGGACTGATTACATGGATTTTTGTTCTTTTCTTTGGTGCCATTTTATTTTTTGATTTTCAATTTTTACCATTTGTACCAGCACCATTTCGAACAATTCTACATGTATTAACTCTCTCTATATTATTTTTGTATGCAATTGTGATCTTATACCTTTTTCCTTACATTGCACGTTTTGAAAATACAATTGTTGGATCATTTAAAAATGCATTCCTACTTGCAATTGTTCATCTTCCATCTACGATTTTACTAGCAATTATTTTTGGATTCACTGTTTATGCTACTTTACATTTAAATCTCGCAGTTGTCATCGTCCTTTGGTTACTAATCGGTTTTTCTGGGATTGCATACATAAACGCTTATTGTTTTCGTAATATCTTTGATAAACATGAAAAATAATAGGAGCCTTTCTGGCCCCTATTGTTTTTCTCTATAAATACTTGGTGTAATTCCATAATTCTTCTTGAAAATCCGATAGAAATAGGTGCTATTTCCAAATCCACTTTGAATCGCAACCTCTTGAATCGTAATCGGCGTTTTCAACAGTCTGCATGCTTCTTCTAATCTTTTCTCCGTTATTACTTCTGTAATTGTCTTTCCTTTTTCCTTACTATAAATCCGTCCAATGTATGCCGATGACATTCCAAAATCATCTGCAATCTTATTGATATTTAAGTTAATATCTGTGTATTGTGACGAAATTAATTCATCAATTCTTTGGATCATTCCTGTATGGCTATCTTTTTTCTTATCATTTTTCTTCTGCATGACATACTGAGCCATATGATGATTTAATTCCTGAAAACGATAAAAAATATCTTCGATTGTCTGGGCATTTTGAATTTCTTTCGAAAATTCTTTTTGGTTCATAGAAACCGTTTCTAATTCTACTTTTTTACTTCCTAAAATATCCCAAACAGAATATACCATACGATTCACGACATACAAGAAATGATTGTATGTATACTTGGATGCTTCCATTAAAATTTCCCAACAGATTTTATCTGCTTCTTCTTGGTTTCCAATTTGGAAATAGGAAAGGTAACTCTCTTCTTTTTGAGATGGATACTCAATCACTTGCTGCTCACGCTTGGCAATTTCACTTTGCGTAAGAATGGAACTCTTAATGATAAAGAAATACTGTTCGTAACGTTCTATATTTTGATACAACATTGGAAGCATACTCATATCTTCCGCCATATCTCCAATTACAATTAAAAGATCCATCTGATAAAACCGATAAATTGTCTCTTGCAATGGAATTAAAAGTTTGTCTTTTAATTCTTGATCACTATACATCGTCTCCATGTTCATAAGCATCACAAGTCTTTGGTCTTGCATCACAATATGTATGGTCGGATTCCATTTATTTGCTAATTCATCACAAATGTTTCCAATTGCAAACCACATTAATTGCCCATCTCCACTTTGGATAATTTCTCTCCAAATTTTTGCATCTTTTATCGTAATGCTAATCATTTTAATCTTACTTTCAATGAGCATATTTACATGATACTCTTCAATCACATCTTCCATTTGTGAACGTTTCATCGGATTCGTACTAGACAAGAGCTTTTGAAATGCTGTATTCTTTAATGAAAACTTGCTTCTTCGATAATCTGATTCTAGTTGTACAAATCGATTTTCTAATTTTGCAATTGGTCGATACACTTTTTGTGAAATCCAATATGCTACAAGATTTATGATTCCTGTCAGTATAATCACCGTCAGAACTCCGTATTTCATAAAATTAAAAACCGGTTCTGTTAATACAGAATATTCCATCATATCAACAAAAATCCAGTCCTCAATCTGAGGCATTTTTTGATAGTTCACAAAATATTCTCCATCTTCTCGATGAATCACATTTTCCCCTTGATCTTTCTTAGATTTTAAAATATCTTCAATGAATTCGTAGGAACGAAGATTTGTATACAATGGTAATTCTTCATATTGTGACAACAATTC
>JARIEI010000022.1 GCA_029256845.1 Ruminococcus sp.
CGACTTAAAATATCTCTGCCAAAATTGTCGGTTCCAAGCAAATGCTCTCTAGATGGCATTGCCAGCGTATTTGCGCTATCCATTTGATTTGGTGGGTATGGCAAGTAGAAAAAACTTACAACCAGCAAAAGTAGAAGGAAAGAAATCAAAAGGCTCCCTACTACAAGATTTTTGTTTATCTGTTTCTTTCTCATTTATTTTGCCCTCCTTCCAAGCGTATTCTTGGATCGATCAGGGTATATAAAAGATCGATGAGTAAATTCATTACTAGTACTGTAACAGCCAAATAAAAGACAATTCCCTGTACAAGTGGGAAATCTCTATTTCCAACCCCTGAGGTTAATAATCTTCCAACTCCTGGTAAATTAAATACATTTTCAACAATCACACTTCCCCCAAGAACATCCACTACAATCATTCCCAAAACTGTAAGAGACGGTAAAAGTGCATTTTTTAAAACATGACGATATAGGACCTGACTCATAGTCAGACCTTTGCTTCTTGCTGTTCGAACATAATCTTGTGTCATCTCATCTAATAACGTGCTTTTTAAATATCGAATCACCGTTGCAGATGTTCCAACTGCGATTGCACAAGATGGAAGAATCAAACTCCTAAACCATGCCATAGGATCTTCTTGAAAAGGGACATAATCTCCTGAAGGTAGAAGATTCCATGTAACAGAAAATAGCAAAATCAACAAAATTCCTACCCAAAAAGATGGCAATGATACACCCAGTTGTGTTAGCGCCGAGAGAAAGATTCCTCTTTTTTTCATTCTTGTTTTCACGAGGTATATGGAAATTGGAATCACAACTGCTACCGTCAAAATAATGGAAAATAGCGCAAGAGAAAGGGTAACTGGAAGACTTGATTTCAACAATTCCCCTACTGGCATCTGATAACGAATAGATTCTCCTAAATCTCCTTTTATTGCCCCAAAAATCCAACTTACGTATCGTTGCGTTATAGGACGATCTAACTGTAATTTTTGTTCCAATGCTTCTACTTGAAGTGGATCTGCATCCACTCCAAGCATAATCTCAACTGGATTTCCAGGGAGAATCTGAAAAACACCGAAGGTGAGTAATGATACGAGTAATAGCGTAACTGCTGCTGTCGCTATTTTTCTAAGTGCATATCTCACACCTTTTCCTCCTACTCTACTTTTTCAATCGAACACTTCCCATATCATAAAAAGTCATAGGATAGATATTCATATTTGTAAAGTTTTTATTGACTGCATAAATTAAATATGGATCTTGAATGAAAACAGCAGCCGCATGATCTGCAAGCATCTGCTGACATTCTTTGTATAGTTTCGCACGCTCTTCTTCGACTGTTGTAGAAGCTGCGTCAATGACTAACTGGTCGTATTCTGGATTAGAAAATTTAAAATAATTCTTTCCGTACGTAGATGTAAAACGGTTTAAGAAATCCTGTGGATCAAGTTTTCCTGTATGTGCAACAATGGATGCCTGATAATCTGCATTTTTGTACACCTGCTCTAACCACTGTGCCCACTCGATTAGTTGTATATCCACCTGAATTCCTACTTTTTCCAACTGGCTTTTGATCACCTGCGCAGCATCCACATGTTCCTGGTAGTTGGAGGGTACTTTCATTGTGATTGTAAATCCATCTGGATATCCTGCTTCTTTCAGTAATTCTTTTGCTTTTTCTAAATCCGTTTCATATCCTTTGATATCTTCTTTGTAGTACGCCTTCATGCTTGGACTTAAAAAACTCTCCAGTTTTTTACCATGTCCTTTGGTTACTGTATTGATAATCTCGTCTTTGTCAATGGCATAATTCACTGCCTGTCTAACCTTTTCATTATCAAATGGCGCAACCGTATTATTCATAGACATCAGCTGTACCGCATTTCGCATATCTTCTACAATTTCAAATTCTTTTCCAAGTACTTCAATATTCTCTGGTTCTACTGTGGCAATATCAAGTCCACCAGATTTTAATGCCATAAGAATCGCATTATTATCTGTCATAATTCGAAATTCCACTTTTTCAATTTCTGGAATTCTAGATTCTACCGTATGGTAGTCTGGATTCTTTGTAAGGATCACTTTCTGTCCCTGAATATATTCTTTAAACATATATGGGCCCGTACCAATTGGATGGGTTTCATCTTCTTTGTAATCTTTTTCCTGTATAGATACAATACATTTGCCTAAGAATCCTGCATCCACATGTTTTAATCGAAAGATCACCGTTTCTTCATCTGGTGTTTCGACTGATTCTAATACATCTGCCATAACTTGCTTTAACGGTTGCTCCCCGTTTAAACCAGCAAGTGTTTCATATGTGTATTTTACATCTTTTGCTGAAAATTTCTTTCCATCATGGAATTGAATGTCTTTTTTTATTTTAAATTTATAGGTCAACCCCTCATCTTCTATCGTATAACTTTCTGCCAGACATGGTAAGAAATTTCCATCTGTGTCAAATGTTAGAAGTCCTTCATACACATTCATCATGATCCCTTCGGTATCAGATGCTGCTGAAAGCATAGGGTTTAAATTATCCGGTTCTGCACTTACTGC
>JARIEI010000079.1 GCA_029256845.1 Ruminococcus sp.
TTCCAAAACGTATTTTGGACGGTATTATTGAAATGATCTATGCCCTTGATAAAATTGCACCAGGTACCGCAAATGACGACACACTTCTTTATGGTATTGAAGTTAAATTCTACAATATGGAAGTAGATATTGATGAAAACCTTGAGACAAAATACAAAGGACTTTACATCATCGGTGATGGAAGTGGTGTAACTCACTCCTTATCACATGCTTCTGCCAGCGGTGTTTACGTAGCACATAAAATTACAGAATCTTTATAAAAATTGTTCCCTGAGATGATTCTCAGGGACTTTTTTATCATAATGTATTTTTATTGTAATATCATTTATTATAATTTTACAAAATGGTTCGCCTGATGTATATTAAAGATACAGACAAGAACATTTCATTTAGGAGGTAAAAAAGATGTATGATATTATAATTATCGGAGCCGGTCCTGCCGGAATCAGTGCTGGAATTTACGCAGTTAGCCGCGGAAAAAAAACACTAATCCTTGAACAAAATGAGGTTGGTGGGCTAATTCGAAACGTATCCACCGTTACACATTACGCTTCTGTAAAGAAAGGCGAATCTGGTCAGTTTTTTGCGGAATCATTAAATGAACAGGCAAAAGATTGCGGAATTGAAATTCGAAAAGAAGCCGTAACTTCTGTTGATTTGGCCAGTGAAACAAAACTCATTTATACCGATCATGGCACATACCAAAGTCGATCAGTCATCCTTGCAAACGGAACATCCCCTCGAAAATTAAACCTTCCAGGCGAAGATGCTTTATCTGGAAATGGTATGTATATGAATGCAGCCAGAGATGCAGCCACTTATCGTGGAAAAAACGTATATGTAGTTGGCGGTGCTGATGGTGCCGTGAAAGAAGCCTTATATTTAGCACAATACGCTGCACATGTTACAATTATCCACTTTGAGGAAACTCTTGGTTGTATTTCAGAATTTAAAGAAAAAGTAGAAAAAACCCCTAATATTTCTCTACGTTTAAATGCACGATTACATGGTGTATCTGGAACGGAACAAGTAGAATCCCTAGAAATCATAGACGAAAAAACAGGATCCATCCAAATTATTCATGATACAGGTTGTGGCATTTTTGTATATGCAGGAACAATTCCAAATACCAAACTATATACGCAACTTAGACTGGAGGATGGTTTTATTCCTGTAAACGAAAAAATGGAAACCGAACTTTCCGGTGTATATGCAGCCGGAGATATTCGCGTCAAACAGGTACGTCAAATTTCCACCGCTGTAGCCGACGGAACAATTGCCGCGATCAACGCAGCCGCACAATAGTTTCATCGTTATGATTCATTCACTTTGACTATTGCCTACTATCTTGTCTAAAGGGTAGCTACCTTTATTTGTATTAATTAAGCCCTAATCTCCACACTATAATGGAGAATTAGGGCTTCTTCTATTTTTATATCATACGTGCAACTTCAAAGGCTTCTTCTATCGCATTTAATGCTCTTCTTGCTTTTTTTGCATCTCCGATAACATGCACTGGAATTTTGTTTTCTTCACAGTATGCTTTTACATCTTCCATATCTCTAGAACGCGCTCCAATGGCAATGACTACGCTATCGCAATTGATGACTTTCAATGTTCCATTCGTATCGATCTGCACACCTTCCTCTGTAACAGCCACACATTTACTATTACACTGTATGTCAACGCCAAGATTTTTTAACTTCTCATTGACACAGATTTTTCTTAAATTTCCAAGGTCTTTTCCAGCT
>JARIEI010000095.1 GCA_029256845.1 Ruminococcus sp.
TTCCAAAACGTATTTTGGACGGTATTATTGAAATGATCTATGCCCTTGATAAAATTGCACCAGGTACCGCAAATGACGACACACTTCTTTATGGTATTGAAGTTAAATTCTACAATATGGAAGTAGACATTGATGAAAACCTTGAAACAAAACACAAAGGACTTTACATCATTGGCGACGGAAGTGGCGTTACACATTCTTTGTCACACGCTTCTGCCAGCGGTGTTTATGTTGCACATAAAATCACAGAATCATTATAATAAAAATCCCTGAGCAGAATCTCAGGGATTTTTTATCATAATGTATTTTTATTATAATATCATTTATTATAATTTTACAAAATGATTGCATTGATGTATATTAAAGACACAGACAAGAACATTTCATTTAGGAGGTAAAAAAGATGTATGATATTATAATTATCGGAGCAGGTCCTGCTGGAGTTAGCGCTGGAATTTACGCAGTTAGCCGTGGACAAAAAACACTAATCCTTGAACAAAATGAAGTCGGTGGTTTGATTCGAAATGTGTCTAATGTAACACATTATGCTTCTGTGAAGAAAGGAGAATCTGGACAGTTTTTTGCGGACGCCCTCAACGAACAAGCAAAAGATTGTGGAATAGAAATTCGAAAAGAAACCGTAACTTCCGTAGATTTAATCAGTGAACCAAAACAGATTTATACAGATCATGGCGTGTACCAAAGTCGAACAGTCATTCTTGCAAACGGAACATCCCCTCGAAAACTAAATCTTCCAGGCGAAGAAAAATTGTCTGGAAAAGGTTTGTATATGAATGCCGCTAGAGATGCAGCTACTTACCGTGGAAAAAATGTATATGTAGTCGGTGGTGCCGATGGTGCTGTGAAAGAAGCCTTATATTTGGCACAATACGCTGCACATGTTACAATTATCCACTTTGAGGAAACCCTTGGCTGTATTTCAGAATTTAAAGAAAAAGTAGAAAAGACCCCTAATATTTCTCTACACTTACATGCACGATTACATGGTGTATCTGGAACAAATCAAGTGGATGCTTTTGAACTTATAGACGAAAAAACAGGATCCATTGAAACCATTCATGATTCAGGCTGTGGCATCTTTGTATATGCAGGGACAATTCCAAATACCAAACTTTATACGCAACTTAAGCTGGAGGATGGTTTTATTCCTGTCAATGAAAAAATGGAAACTGAACTTCCAGGTGTATATGCAGCCGGAGACATTCGTGTAAAACAAGTTCGTCAAATTTCCACAGCTGTTGCCGATGGAACGATTGCCGCTATTAATGCAGCAGCACGATAGTTCAAACAATTATGATTCATTCGCTTTTTCTATTTTCTAATATCTTGTCTCGATAATAGCTGTCTTGTTTTGCAAAATTAATTAGCCCGAACCTTCGTAAGAAGTAGGTTCGGGCTAATTATATTTTTACATCATACGTGCAACTTCAAAAGCTTCTTCTATCGCATTTAATGCTCTTCTTGCTTTTTTTGCATCTCCAATAATATGTACTGGAATTTTGTTTTCTTCACAGTATGCTTTTACATCTTCCATATCTCTAGAACGTGCTCCAATGGCAATGACTACGCTATCGCAATTGATGACTTTCAACGTTCCGTCTGTATCGATCTGCACACCTTCCTCTGTAACAGCCACACATTTACTATTACACTGTATGTCAACGCCAAGATTTTTTAACTTCTCATTGACACAGATTTTTCTTAAATTTCCAAGGTCTTTTCCAGCTTCATCTAACATCTCAACTACATGTACCTCATGCTGTCTACTTGCCAAATAATCAGCCACCTCTAGGCCTACAAGACCTCCACCTATTACACAGACACTTCCTTGTACTTCTTTTGTTCCATTTAAAAGGGAATGAGAATCTACAACACACTTCTTCTCTTCTCCTGGAAGAGAGATTTTCAATGGCTTAGCACCTGCAGCAATGATGATCTCATCAAAAGATTCCTGTTTTAACATCGTTGCATCTACTTTTGTATTATAGTGCACAGGCACTCCCATTGCTTCTACTTGCTTTCCAAAAGCATGTGCTGCCGCTTCCATTTCTTGTTTTCCCGGTGCTTTTCCAGCTGTAATGATCTGTCCTCCAAGCTGACTGCCTGCCTCAAAAATTTCTGGCATGTGGCCTCTTTGTTTTAAGATCTTAGCAGCTTCAAGTCCAGCCATACCACCTCCGATGATTGCAACACGTTTTGAAGCGTTTGTCGTGGTGATTTCCCACTCTTCTTCATGTCCAATCATTGGATTACGTAAGCAGGTAATAAATGCACGATTTGCAACATCACAAAATCCATCATAGCATCCTTGATTGCACCCTACACAGTGTACAATCTCATCGCCTCTTCCTTGCTCTGCCTTGATACAAAATTCTGGATCTGCAAGTTGGCCTCTTCCTATTACTACAAAATCAGCTTTCTCTTTGGCAATAATTTCTTCTGCCTGCTCAGGCGTATTGATTCTACCAACAGCAACCGTCAACATGCCTGTTTCCTTGCGGATTTTTTCTGCATTTGCAACATTAAATCCTCTTGGAACATCCAATGGTGGAACTTCATATACTGTAGCTGCTGTAATGATATTTCCTCGAGAAACATCCAATACATCTACGCCTTCTTTTTGTGCAAGCTTGCAGAATGCAATCACTTCTTCAATAGTCAATCCGTTTGGCAAACAGTCGTCTTGTGCATCGATGCGCATAAACAATGGCATATCTTCTGGAATATTTTCACGGATTACACGAATACATTCCAACGGAAAACGCGCGCGATTTTCAAAGCTTCCGCCATATTCATCTGTTCTATGATTTAAACCACCGCTTAAGAAAGAATGTGGCAAGTAATTGTGTGCGCAATGAAATTCCACGCAGTCATATCCTGCGAGCGCTGCTCTTTTTGCCGCTTTCCCATAGGCTTCTACAACTTCTTTTATTTCCTCTTTTGTAATTGCTGGTAAGGTAAATTTCCCAAAATTCATGTCGTTTACTACAAACATCTTCGCTTTTGGATCCATGCTTACCGCAATACTTCCCTGCCACAACTGGATCCCTGCTTTTCCACCAGCCTCATGGATCGCATCTGTCAGTTTTTTATGTCCGTCCACATAGGAATCTTCACTGATGGATACAAAATGTGCTGGTGCACTTGGTGTATGTACTGCCGCTACCTCTACAATATTTAGTCCACAGCCACCTTTTGCACGTGCTTTATGATATGCGATCAAACGAGGGGTGATCTCCCCATGTTCACCAGCCATTCTTGTTCCCATTGCTGGAAGAATAATACGATTTTTCATATGCAACCCACGTATATCACATGGTTGAAACAAATTACTATACTCCATAAGAATCTCCTCCTATCCTAATCTAACCACATTATAGCTCTTGTACATCAATTACAATATTCATTTAGCAATTAAATATTCTCATTTTCAAAGGTTTTTAATTGTTTTCGATATTCACTCGGTGTGCAATTACGTTTTTTTTGAAACATTCTTTGGAATGTAGATAAACTTCCAAATCCGCAGTCCATAGCAATGGTTGTCAGTGGGATCTGTGTTGTCTCGATTAACGCTTTTGCATATAAAAATCGTATTTCTTCCAGTAATCCTTTAAATGTTAAATCATAATCTTTTAACAACTGTTCAATCGCATAAACTTTAATATTCAATTCTTTTGCACAATCTTGTATTGTAATATTGCTTGGAAAATGAAACGACAAGTATTGAAATATTTTAAGAAAAATATCTTGCCCATGATAATACTTTGCGCAATCTAAAATCTTTTTCTTTTGATACTCTGATGGACTCATTCCTGTATATTGCTCGAAAATACGATAAAAACTTGCCTGAGAACAACCACCTAGCTGCTCTATGATATAAGAGATCTCTAATTCTTCAAAATGCAGCAACGCACATGCATTTAGCACCTTGGCAAACTGTTTCAGTTCTAAAAATGTCATTCCACATAATTGCTTTAATTTTTGATTTAAATAATTGGGATGATACCCTAATTTACTCGCCGCTTCATGTATTGTATAGGATTTCGCCGGTGACACCAAGATTTGCTGAATAATATACCACACATCTTTTTCATCTAGCTTTCTCATCTCCTCTAACGCATAACGACAATACAACGTATGTAATTCTAAAACCCGATAAACAATCAAGTTATGGGCACCAAATTTTCCCCTTTCTTGCTCGTAAAAAACACTTGTAAATAGCTCTTCTATTCGATTGTCACATCCCCCATCAATCATCGGCTTTGTTTCATAAACTAACTGCGCATGTGTCACAGATTCATGTTTTTCCCACATCATATGCATGAATAGACCGATAAAAAAACGAATTCGAATTACTTGCAAAGGTTTTTCAATTTCATAAACTTGATAAAAATGATGTGCATACAAACACAAAAAAGAATTTTTTTGTAATGTGTATGTATTTCCATTCACATCAATTTTCGCCTTTCCCTCTAATACATACCAAAGTTCTACCTGTGCATGAGCATGAAGATCTATTGCTTTTTTTATTTCTATCTTTTCAATCTGAATTTCTTTTTCTTTATAATTATTATAATAATCGATTCCTGTAAACCAATCTTTTTGTTCTTTCATTCCATCTTCCTAATCACTTTCCCGAATATTCTTTCTTAAATCAATGTGCGCCCTATTGTTTTTAACCACTTCTCTTGTTTCTTATATTCGGGTAAAATCTTCTCCACTTCATCCCAAAATTTTTTTGAATGATTCATTTGTTTTCTATGACAAAGTTCGTGCACCACAATGTAATCTTGTACTTCTTCTGGTGCTTTCATCAACAAACAATTAAAGTTAAGATTGCCTTTGGAACTACAACTCCCCCATCTTGTCTTTTGATGCCTGATTGTAATCCGTCCATAAGTAACTCCTAGCTTCTTTGCATAGAAAGACACTTTTTGCGGTAATTGAATCTTTGCTTTTTGAACAAGCTCTTTTATTTCCTCTTCACCTATTTGATTATTTTGCTCTTCTTCTAACTGTTTTAAGTGTTTTTTTATCCACGCTTCTCTTTGCTCTACAAGCCTGTAAATGTCTGCCTTCTTCATCCAATATGGTGCCCGAACAACGACCTGTCCTGTTTTTTTTACTTGAATAGCCATTGTCTTGCGGTTGCTTTGTATGATCTCTATTTGTTCCAATTGCTTCATCTTCATCCCCTGTTTACTTTTTGTACGATCTATTTTTATAAAGTTATTGTACCATAGTGATGTGTTCCGAAAAACTTTAATTTCCCTTTTAAAATATTTTTTCAAAAAATTAGCACTCGCCTCTTGACTCTGCTAATAATATGTGTTATATAATATATAGAACAAATAAAACAAATGTTTTTCAAGGAGGTATGACTTATGTTATTAGCAAATAGAAATAATTTTTTTGATGAGATGTTTCAGGATCCTTTCTTTACACGTCCATTTGAAAACACCTCCGCACAGATCATGAAAACAGATATTCATGAAAAAGACGGAAACTATATGGTTGAAATGGAACTTCCAGGATATGCCAAAGAAGATATCTCTGCTGATTTAAAAGATGGTTATCTTTGCATCAGCGCCGTAAAAGATCAAACAAATGAAGAAAAAGATCAAAAAGGAAATTGTATCCGTCGTGAACGATATACCGGAAATTGTACTCGAAAGTTTTACGTAGGAAAAGAAGTTACAAAAGAAGATATCAAAGCAGCTTTTTCCGATGGTATTCTTAAATTACTCATTCCGAAAAAAGCTCCTCAAAATATTGAAACGCAGACAAGGATTGCAATTGAATAATCTAATAAAGACAAAGTGGATAGCGACCGCTATCCACTTTGTCTTTTATTTTACTTTTTTAACTACATAAAAGTTCTTTGATCATTACATCATTTCCAGAAAGAATTTCCATATCATGACTTCCACACTTTGGACAACAAAAATCTTGCGCTACTGCGTTAAATTCTCTTCCACAATCTTTGCATCTTACAATTCCTGGAACCGTCTCCATTTCTAGCACTGTATTTTCCATAAATGTTTTATAGACAGCCGCCGGAAAACATACTTCCATATAATGTGGTACAACTCCTGACAACTCTCCTACTTCCAATACTAGTTTTTGAACTTCTGTAAATCCTTCTTCTTTAATAATCTCTTCTATTGTCTTAACCATAGAACTTATTACGCCCAGTTCGTGCATCCGATTCCTCCCGACATCGTATCTAATTCTTTCCCATTTCCTTTACGCCAGTTGCAACAATTTTCCCTGCACGTTTCACTGCGTTTGCTGCCATTTTCATTGGAAGTTTTTCATAGGTATCTGGTGTATTATCGTATTTTCTTACAAGATGAATGGCATCAAATTTACATTTTGTCGTACATTGTCCACATCCTACACACATATATTCGTCTACTTGTGCTGCACCACATCCAAGACAACGCTCTGTTTCCTTTTTCATCTGTTCTTCTGTAAAGGTAAGTCGATCATCTTTAAATGAATTTTTGGCTGCTGGATTATGTCCTACTTGTTGACGTGGTGTATTGTCAAATCCATCCACTACTACATTGTTTTTATCAAATGCGTGATACTCTCTTCGATCACGTCCATAGGTCAGGCTTTGTCCTGGTTGTACATAACGATGAATGGAAATCGCAGCTTCTTTTCCTGCTGCAATGGCATGAATTGCGAATTTTGGTCCTGTATAGGCATCTCCACCAACAAATACATCCTCTTGAGCTGTCTGATAGGTGTGTACATCTGCTTTTACGGTTCTGTTTGGATTTAGTTCTACCTTGCTTCCCTCAAGGAGTTCTCCCCACTCAATGGACTGTCCAATAGATAAAAGAACTGTCTGTGCTTCTACAACAATGGTATTACTTTCGTCATATGTTGGTGCAAAACGTCCTTCTTCATTGAATACGGAAACACATTTTTTGAACTCTACTCCCGTCACTTTTCCGTTTTCTGTAAGAATTCGTTTTGGTCCCCATCCATTTTCAATGGAAATTCCTTCCTCTAATGTTTCTTGTATTTCTTCTTTTAAAGCTGGCATCTCTTCTCTGCCTTCCAAACAGAACATGGAAACTTCGGATGCCCCTGTTCGAGTTGCTGTACGTGCAACATCAATGGCAACATTTCCTCCACCGATGACAATAGCTTTCCCAGAAAGTTTTATATCTTTTCCTAGATTTACATCACGAAGGAATTTAACTCCTGTGATCACGCCATTTGCATCTTCTCCTTCTACACCAAGGAACCGTCCCCCTTGTGCACCAATTGCAAGATAGAATGCTTCATATCCCTGATTTCTTAGTTCATCTAGGGTAAGATCTTTTCCTACTTCAATTCCAGTCTTAAACGCAACGCCCATTTCTCTTAAGATGTCGATTTCTGCATCCACCACATTTTTCTCTAAACGGAAAGCTGGAATTCCTAACGTTAGCATTCCTCCTAACTTTTCTTGCTTTTCAAATACGGTAACTGCATATCCATCAATGGCTAAGTAATAAGCACAAGAAAGTCCTGCTGGTCCTGCCCCTACTACAGCTATTTTTTTACCATACTCATGGCGTTTCTCTGGAACAAAACGATTTCTGCTATCTAGCTCCTGATCTGCAATAAACTTCTTGATCTCATCAATTGCAATTGGTTCATCGATATCTCCTCTTGTACATTCACTCTCACAACCATGTGGACAGATTCTTCCACATACCGCCGGGAATGGATTTTCTTTTTTAATTAACTCTAACGCTTCCTTGTAACGTCCCTGACTTGCCAATTTAATATATCCTTGTACTGCAATATGTGCTGGACAGGCTGTTTTACATGGAGAGGTTCCCTCTTCTGTTACGTCTTTTCTATTTTCACGATAGTCCACATTCCAATTTTTCTTTCCCCATACATGATCACGAACGGTGCGTTCTTTCTTTTCTGGAAGTGGTTCTTTTGCACACAAACGCTGTCCTAGCTGAATGGCATTGACTGGACAGTTTTCTACACATTGCCCGCAGGCAACACAATTGGCAGTATTCACTTCTGCACAGAAATTAGAGCGAATGGCATCTGGTGTCTTAAACATGGATGCAATACGCATTGAAAAACAAGAACATCCACAACAATTACAAAGGGCAAAGGCTTCTCCACATTCTTCTGTATGTGGCATTTCATGCATCAAGCCCATTTCTTCTGCTTTATGAATAATTTCTTTTGCTTCTTCTCTTGTAATTTCCCTTGCACGACCTGTATTGATATAGTATTCTGCTCCAGACCCCATTTGAATACAAAGATCATGTTCCAAGTGACCGCACCCCTCATCCAGATGACGACGTGCTGCACGACAAGAACAATCTGAAACACTAAATTTATCGTATTTGTCAAGGTAGTGTGATAATTTTTCCCAAGGCTGTACACCTGGTATATTTTCAATAGCTGATTCTACTGGAATAACTCGCATCATAGCCATTCCTTCTGGAAGCATTGGTGTCATTGGTGCAAGTCTTGTACGAGTATATTCTTCAAACGCTTTTCCGATTTGAGGATATTTCTCCAGCTGTTCTCGATTGTTAACCATCATTTCCAACATGCCTGGTGCAAAAATATTTACCCAAAATAACTCCTGCCCATCCTCATGCCATGCTTTACACACCCCAATCTTAGCTAGTTCCATTAAGATTTTATGGGTTTCTTCCAACGATTTTCCGCATTTTTTTGAAACATATTCCACCGTTCTTGGTTTACGAAGCCCCATAGTAAGTGCAACATCGGCCTGCTCATCACTTACCACGCATTCCAAAGAATAATATTCTGGTGCATTTTCATCAATTTTATTCATTACACCAGCAATTCCCCCTACCATCTTTGCTAATTTCACAATTTTAGGACGTAACTGCGCCATACTCAATTCTCCTTTTCCTTCTTCTAGTTTTATTTTCCTTTCCATTCCTTTACTTCTTGACGAAGCCACTCATACCATTCTTCCATTCCTTCTCCTGTGCGTGCACAAATTGGAATCACTTTTGCTTTTGGATTTCGCATATGTACATATTCCCGGCATTTTTCAATGTCAAAATCAAAATATGGCAGCACATCAATTTTATTAATCAGTACTACGTCACAAATGGAAAACATAAGTGGATATTTTAATGGTTTATCATGGCCTTCTGGTACGGATAAAATCATAGCGTTTTTTGAAGAACCGGTGTCAAACTCTGCAGGACAGACTAGGTTGCCTACGTTTTCAAGAACAGCCAAATCCACATCCTCGATTCCAAGTCCTTCCAATCCTTGGCTTGTCATCTGTGCATCTAAATGGCACATTCCTCCTGTATGAAGTTGAATCGCTTTTACTCCCATATCGGAAATGGTCTTCGCATCTACTTCTGAGTCGATGTCCGCCTCCATAATTCCAATTCTCATATCCGCTTTTAACGCTTCGATTGTTCGTTGCAATGTGGTTGTCTTTCCTGAACCTGGGCTACTCATAAGATTTAGTAAAAACACACCTTTTTCCTTTAATTTCAATCGAAGTTCCTCTGCTTCTTTATCGTTTGCTGCAAAAACACTTTGCTTTACTTCTAATACTTTATATGCTTTCATGTCAAACTCCTTTCTCGTCTATTTCTTTTTAAAAAGCATTTGTCTGATCACCCCTTTTGGATCTTTCACCAAAAGAACGACAATCCAAATCACCATTCCAAGTGCTACAACAGATAGACCAAGGAAAAAATCATTTAACATGTCAACAGGTGCCGGTGTAAAATATTCTGCGCCCAATTCTGCATATTCAAAACATGCATCTACAAACCACATTAAGGAAGCTCCCCAATAAAGCCAACATAAGGTTCCTACTTTCATTTCATCCTTTGGTGCGTGCACATACCAGATAATTGTGCTGATTACAGCAGCAAAAACAGTTGTTAGTAATGTCATCGTTCTTTGTCCTTTCTATTCTTCTTTGGATAATGCTGGATCAGATACTTTCTTTTGCATTCGATTGACTACAAAAACCAT
>JARIEI010000078.1 GCA_029256845.1 Ruminococcus sp.
TTGTTGCAAGTTCTCGTTGCTTTACGAAACGTTGATAGAGTCCATCCGTACCCATCAGTTCTTGATGGGTACCTTTTTGAACAATTTTTCCTTGATCTAAGACAAGAATTTGATCAGCGTTTTGAACCGTTTTTAATCGGTGTGCAATCATAATAATACTTTTATGATTGGTGAGTTCGTTAATTGCACCTAAAAGTTCTTGTTCATTTTCTGGATCAACATTTGCAGTTGCTTCATCTAAAATAATAATAGGAGCATCTTTCATGATGGCTCTGGCAATGGAGAGGCGTTGGCGTTCTCCTCCGGATAGGGACCCCCCATTTTCTTGGATGATCGTGTTGTAACCATTTGGAAGGGCTACGATAAAGTCATGGCATCTGGCCTTTTTGGCAGCGGAAATGACTTCTTCTATAGATGCGTCTGGTTTTCCAAAACGAATGTTGTTTGCAATGGTGTCTTTAAAGAGATAAACAGTTTGAAATACAAAGCTAAAGTTCTTCATAAGAGCATCCATGTCATAGTCTTTGATATTTCGTCCTCCTAAGGAAATCGCTCCACGATCCACATCCCAAAATCGAGAGAGTAGGTGACATAAGGTTGTTTTTCCACTTCCAGAAGGACCAACAATAGCAGTTGTTGTATTTGGTGGAATTACAATGGAAAGATTGTCGATAATTTTTTTCTGTTCATAGGAAAAATCAATATGATCTGCTTTCAATTCAAAATTCAAAGGAGAAATAGACTCTCCATCAATTTTCATCATCGGAACTTCCAAAATATCATTGGCTTGTTTAACACATAGATCAACGACTCGAAGTAAACTGGAATAATTTCCAGCTTTTTCTAAGCCTTCCACCATGACAAAGGAGCAGATCAGCAGCATGATACAATTAAATAGCGACATAGTGTTTCTTGTATAAAAGAAGAGTGATAAAACACAAATTCCAGTTACGATTAGTTTTGAAACCATATTTTGTAATGTCATATAAGGAATGAGAGCAAGTTCTAGATCCGTGTTCGCTTTTGCATTTTTTTCAATCGCAGATTCTACAGTTTGATTGTATTTTCCTGATAAATGGTAGGATTTTACTTCTGCAATGCCTTTGATGTATTCCAATACTTTTTCCACAAGGACAGAATCTGCTTGTACTTTCTTTTCGGAACACTCTTGTGCTGCCTTTTGCATGCGGGTGTTTACAAAGAAAAAAATGCAGAGTCCACATACAATCAGTAGTCCGATCCTATAGTCGAAGAAAAAGGTTACAAGTGTAATTACAGCAGTTAGAAAGATACCACTTGTGACAAGCATGACAACTCTAGTACCTACATCAGCAAGATTTTCCATCGTATTTGTTACTACAGAGGTGATTTTTCCTAAACTATGTTTGTTAAAATATCCCATTGGTAGATAGCGCATATGTTCTGCAATTTCCATACGCTTTTCAGCAGCAGTTCCATAACCAGCTTCTGTTTGCAGCATAGTTGACTGATAATTGATCATGGAGGAACCGATTATAGATATAAGCATAATACCAAGGCATGTAAAAAGTGTAGAATTTGAAATTGTTTCTTGCAAGATGGCAGTTAGCATTCCTGCAATTGCTGAAATTTTAAGTGCGCCAAACAATGCGGAAAAAACACCAAGAACAATGGAAATATAAAATTTTTTTCGATTTATGTTGTTGCAAAATGCGAAAAATTGTTTAAATGTTTGATACATATACATCACCTCCAGATAAATGGTCTTTTACAGATACATGTGCATTCCATAGGTTCTTATAAAGAGGGCAAGTACGAAGGAGTGTATTGTGTGTTCCTATCCCGTTGATGGATCCTTGATTTACCACCACAATTTGATCCGCATTTGTAATCGTGGAAAGGCGATGAGCAATGACAATGAGTGTTTTTCCTTGTACAAGTTTTGCCACGGAAGCTTGAATGAGGGCTTCATTTTCTGGATCCGTATAAGCAGTGGCTTCATCAAGAATTATAATCGGAGCATTTTTTAAAATGGCCCGTGCAATGCAGATGCGTTGTTTTTCCCCTCCAGATAAATGCTCCCCACCTGTTCCGACTATGGTATCAAAGCCATGTTCAAGGCTCGTAATAAAATCAAAACAGCCACAGTCTTTGGCAGCCTTTTCTACTTGCGCGTCTGTTGCATTTAAGTTCCCCATGCGAATGTTTTCACGGATCGTAGTATCAAACAAGAAATTGTCTTGAGAAACATAGGCAACTAGTTTGTGATATTGTTCGGTGCAAAGGTTACGAATATCGGTTCCACCAATCTGTATGCTTCCATCTTTTACATCCCAAAAGGAGGCAATTAATTTTGCAATAGTAGATTTTCCACCACCGGATGGACCAACAAGAGCATTTACTGTTCCTTCTTTAAATGTAAGATCAATTCCGTGCAGGACTTCCGTTTCGTTATATCCAAAATGAACTTGCTGTAAGGTGATTGTATGATTTTTCAGCTCTGATATAGCTGCTTTTGGACGAGGCATTTCTGAGGCTTCTAAGACAGAGGTGACTTCAGAAATGATAGTATTTAATTTTGCGATGTCATCGCTAAAAGCCATACAGTTTAAAATAGGAGTAATTAGTCCCATAGCAAGTATGATTATGAAAATAAAGTTCGTTACAGATAAAGAATGATTTCGTACAAGTAATCCGCCAATTGGGAGAACGGTAACTAAAGTAGCTGGCATAATATTCATGGAAAAAGTAAAAAAGATATTGTTTTTTCGCATCCAGTCCACATAACTTGCAGCCCCTTCTTTTGTTGCAACTACAAATTTTTCGTAGGAACTTTTTGCTTTCCCGAATACTTTGATGACTTCAATCCCACCAATATATTCGATAGCAGTGTCGTTTAAATTTTTTGTTGCACGTACTGCTCGATTGTAGTTTTTCTCATAACCAATCATCATACACATGAAGCAGAGCATACCAATAGGAAACGTAATCAAAGATACGAGTGCCATTCTCCAATCAATATAGAATAAATAAACTAAGGTAGCAATCACAGCACAAAGGTTACCAGTCATCTCGGGAATCATGTGAGCAAGCGTGGTTTCCATACTGTCAATTCTCTCTACGAGAATATTTTTTATGTTTCCAGATCCTAATTGTTGGACGTCACCAAGGGGCATTCGTTCTAATTTTTGTAATCCCTGTTTGCGAATGTTAGAAAGCACCTGAAAGGTTGCAATATGGGAGTAAGAAGTAGATAATCCGTGAAATAAGACACGGACGATCCAAGCACTCCCTAGGATCAACAGGTTAATCAAGTAACTATTAAGGTCTTTATTATTCTGCAGTAGTTTTTCAATAATATGTGCGACCATCACAAATGGAATCATTTGACAAAGTGCACCGATTATGGCACAAATCACACTAAAAATATAAAAGCTGCGTTTTTGTCCTGCAAATTCTAGAATCCAGGAAAAAGCACTTTTCTTTTGATTCATTTCTATCCCTCCTAGTGTTCTTTTTTTTGAGCAAAAGAAAAAGTTAGTTACAACTAACTGAAAGGTAAAAAATTTAGGGTACTAAAACCCTAGAATTTTTTGCCATCCTGCTTCGTAAAATTGAATGAGCTGTTTGCTATATTGTGTTGCTTGTTCTCTTGGGATTTGATGAATCACCATTTCAAAATATGCACAAAACATTCCGCTTGTGAGCATGTGTTCTAATTGAGGATGGACGACATTCATAGAAATCCCTGTTTGTTGCATTGTATCCGAAAATTCGTGAGTGGCATCACAGTCCATTTGGGTTAAGACGTGAATAAGATTTTCATAGGATGTACCCTCAGAGGCGCATAAAATTAATTGAAATGCTTGGAAATTGTCATAAATGTAATCGGTCATGTGCGTCATTTCAATTAGAGCATATTCGGTCATGCATGTGCGTTGTTCTTCTACAGGTAGGTTATGAAATTGATTTAGAATGGCTTGATACATAGTAAGAAGATGATCGTATGGTTCTTTTACCAAGGTATCAAACAATTCTTCTTTGCTTTTGAAATAACCATAAAAAGCGCCTGTTGTTACACCTGCTTGTTTAACAATATTTCGCAAAGAGGCTCCTTGAAACCCGTTTTGAAGAAATTCTTGATATGCAACTGTTAAAATCTTATTTAAAGTACAGTGTTCGTTATTACTCATAAATTTTCCTTTGCTCAAATTATAACGGTGTTATATAACACTGTTATATTAGCATGGGGGAGAAAAAAAGTCAATAAACTATTGAAAGCTAATCCGATTTTTTCCGGTGCGTTTACTCTTATACATTAATTGATCGGCGCGTTCAAGCAATGTTTGAATAGTATCCTCGCTACGGATAGTGGTGATTCCAACAGACACAGTCGTGTGAATGGTATTTCCGTTATTGATAGCATCTGTATTTTCAACGAGTGAACGAAATCGTTCGGCAATAATTTCGATTTCAAAAGGTGCATTAATAGAATAGACACCTACAAATTCTTCACCGCCCCAACGTCCAACTAAATCGTTACGACGAATATTTCGATTTAGACTGCTAGCAATATTTTTTAAAACCATATCACCAGCATCATGTCCATAGTGATTGTTTACCTCGTGAAAGTTATCAATATCAGCGAAAAGAACAGCGAATTCTCGACCAAAGCGTTTATATTCTTCAAACCGGTAGGACAGAAAACTTTCGAGATAGCGGCGATTCGGTAAGCTTGTCAGTTCATCATGCATGGCAATATTGGATAGATTTTTAATGAGATCGTCTTCAAAAACGGTAGGAGAATCCTTTGTAAATACTTCCACAGCGCCTACAATCTCTCCATTTTGATAAATTGGGAAAATATTTACATGAATTGGTATTCGATAGCCATCACGATGACGGACAAGGACTTGATCTTGACGTTGTTTTCCATCTGTCAAGGTGGAAAAAAGTGGACACCCTAGAGAACACAAAGGGCGTCCTTCTCTGTCAATATGATTAAGTCCACTTGTCTGACAGCATTTTCCTACAATCATATCAGCTTTATAGCCAGTAATCTTTTCAGCAGCATGATTCCAAAATTTGATTTCTCTATTCTTATCAACAAAATAGATTCCATCTTGCAATTGGTTAATAATGTCTAAATAAAATTGTGCGGACTCCACAATATTCCTCCTTTCTTATAAAGTAAATTTGGTTTTTTTAGCTTATCATATTATGTATGAAATTCCAAGAAAAAACAACAAAGAATAAAATTTGATAAGTTATGCATTATGTAAATGGTATATTTTTCCAATTATGAGAAAATAATGCACAAAAATAGGAAGAAAATGAATTGATATCTGTTCAATATTTATGATAAACTTTGAAAAAATGTTGTGGAAAAGGAAGAGAAAAGGAGAATTCTATGAAAAAGAGATATCTAGCATTATTGCTTTCCTTTGGAATGGTTTTTCAGTCAGCAGTTATTCCAAGTGCTTCACTTAAAGTACATGCAGTGGATGAAACATATGTAACGGTTGATCAACTGTCCAAAAAAAATACTGCAGCACCAAAGGCTGACACAGTGGTACCCTCTGAAAATCAGTATCAGTATCAAAAACAAGAACTGGCTGCTTTTTGTCATTTTGGAATGAATACCTATACAGGAAGTGAGTGGGGAAATGGACAAGAAAAGCCAAGTGAATTTCAGTTAAAAAATAAGTTTGATGCAGAAACCTACGTAAAGGCGATCGCAGATGCTGGATTTAAAAAATTGATCATTACTGCAAAACACCACGATGGATTTTG
>JARIEI010000076.1 GCA_029256845.1 Ruminococcus sp.
TAAAAGAGGAATTACGTGTAGAGGTAGAAAACCTAAAAGAAAAAGGAATTTCAGTATGTCTGGCTGTGATTCAAGTAGGAAAAGATCCAGCATCTTGTGTATATGTAAGAAATAAAACAAGAGCTTGCGCCTATATTGGAATCGAGTCAAAATCCTATGAGTTAGCAGAAAGTACAACAGAAGTAGAATTAGAAAATTTAATTGAGCAGCTGAATCAAGATCAGTCTGTCAACGGAATTTTAGTACAGCTTCCGCTTCCAAAACATATAGATGAAGATCGAATTATCAATCTTATTCATCCAGCAAAAGATGTAGATGGATTTCATCCAATCAATGTAGGGCGTCTGTGGACAGGGGAGGATGGATTCTTATCTTGTACTCCGGCTGGAATCATTCAACTTCTAAAACGCTCCCACATTCCAATGGAAGGAAAAAATTGTGTCATAGTTGGGCGAAGTAATATAGTTGGGAAACCGATGGCCGCATTACTTTTGAGAGAAAATGCGACTGTAACCATTGCACATTCTATGACAGCAAATTTAAAAGAGCTTACAAAACAAGCAGATCTTCTTATTGTTGCAGTTAGAAAACCTAAGTTTATTACAGCAGAGTATATTAAGGAAGGTGCGGTAGTAATTGATGTTGGGATGCATAGAAATGAAGAAAACAAATTATGTGGAGATGTTGATTTTGCAAATGTCGAACCACATACCTCTGCAATCACACCAGTTCCAGGTGGTGTGGGTCCTATGACAATTGCGATGCTTATGGAGAATTGTGTAAAAGCTGTGCGTAGGTAGGAGGCAGTAACATGAAATGTGTAAATTGTGGTGCAACAATTCCAGAAAAATGGCCCTACTGTCCGATTTGTGGAATGGAAGTGTCAAGTAAACAAAATACAAGAAAGACACACCCTATTGATAAACGAAAAAAAAGAGCTAGGAGAAAGCGACTTGCGAAAATGAGGCGTCAACGACGGATGTTGATTTTTGCAATGCTTCTGCCAGTTTTCATACTGGTGGGATTTTTTATTCATCAGATTTCTTATAGTGGACAAATCAGTAAGGGAAATAAGGCGCTGATGTTTTCAGAATATGAGAAAGCTGAAAAGTATTTTAAAAAGGCAACAAAGAAAAATCGAAAAAGAGTAGAAGCATATGAAGGGTTAGCCAAGCTATACGTAGAAAAAAAAGATTTAGAAAGTGCAGAAAATGTATTTCTTTCTGCAATTGCTATGCAACCATCTAATACACAACTATATCGTTCTGCTATCGAGTTTTATTTAGAGACAAATCAGCCTGAAAAAGTGTCTGAAGTTTTAAATGATTGTGAGTATGAAACGGTGTTAAAAGATTTAAAAGAGTACGTTACTCCTAAACCAGAATTTGATCTTCCAGAAGGAACGTACCATGAAGTGCAAGAGGTGGCATTAACTTCGAAAGGAAATAAAATTTATTATACAACAGATGGAAGTGATCCTGATGTATATAGTGAAAAATACAAAAAGCCAATTTTAATCCACAAAGAGGGAAAGACACAGATTAAAGCAATATCGGTCAATAAAAATAAAATTTCAAGTGTGATTGCGTCAAAAACGTATAACATTGAATTGCCAATGGAAGAAGCACCTGCGGTTCGTCCGTCCACAGGTCAATATGAGAAAGCAACTCAGATAGAAATTATGGTTCCAGAAGGATATACCGCTTATTACACCATGGATGGGAAAAATCCATCAGATCCTGCATCAAGCGCAATGCAATATGAAGGACCGATTGCTATGCCAGAAGGACAGACTTTGTTTAATGCGGTTCTCAAAAAAAATGACACAGAAAAGTATACACCGATTACAAAGAGAAACTACGTTTACAAACCAGGAGAATAAATTCAAAACAATCAAAGGAGTATTTTGTGAATAGTTGCAAAATACTCCTTTTTTTAATTAAAAAATTATTCAAAACATACAAGAAAACACTTGCGTTAAAAGTTTAACAGTGTTATAATTATTCTTATCAAAAAAAATTATCGATAAAAGGAGATACGACATGAGTAGATTTACATTGCCAAGAGACATTTATCACGGAAAAGGATGCTTAGAAGAGCTGAAAAATCTGAAAGGAAAAAAGGCAATCCTTGTAGTTGGTGGCGGTTCTATGAAACGTCAGGGATTTCTAGACAAAGCAGTAGGATATTTGAAAGAAGCTGGCATGGAAGTTCAGTTATTTGAAGGTGTAGAGCCAGATCCAT
>JARIEI010000102.1 GCA_029256845.1 Ruminococcus sp.
AGTTCCCGTATTCTTTCTTTTCTAATGCCGGCTTCTACAATCATTTGTGTTTTAAACACATTATTATTTTTTCTTGCTATTTCAAAAATCTTTTCATAATCGGTCATACCATCACCTCTTATCTGTACTATTTGACTTCAATTTTACTACTTTGTAGTTAATAAGTACATAGTCAATTATTAGTATTTCCAAATTAATTTTGATTATTTACGCCAACAATAAAACGGGAAATCGGTTAATACCGATTTTTAGGCTCTAAATCTTAAAATACAAATCTCACTCTTAATGTTTGTGCATAACCAATCTGTTCTTTTCGATGATATCCCTTACTTTTTCCATCCCTTCGATCACAAACATATGTGCATGGAGAATGTTATATTTGATATCATACTCATTTTCATCAATCAGGATATTATATTTCTCATACAGTAGATTAATCGTATCTAACAAACCTACAAGATGGTAATTCAGTGTCCCTCTCCAGACGAACGTAGAACGGTTTGCACTTGCTTCTATTTTAGTCTGTTCAACTTGTTTTTTTGCCTCACGCTGTAATCGCTTTGGATTTTTCTTTGCTTTTTCCCTAGATATCTTGACAAAAACAGACGCAAGATGTAAAATAACATCGTTATTGATAACATTGTTATTTACAAATAGTTCATGAAATATTATTCGTCGCAGCGAAACCAACATGTCTGCGACATCTTTTAAAGAAGTGGGTTAGTTTTCTCTAACCTATATAGAAAGGTCAAACGTCAATCTATGGGACATACGGAAACCGAACGCATAACATTTAACTTGAACTTCACTTATGACGGTGCAAAACAAAACGCACTTCATAATATAACTGGTTCTATCGAAAAAGGGAGCTGCATTGTTTTATGTGGGGCAAGTGGATGTGGAAAATCCACCCTCCTTCGCTGTATCAATCGGCTCATTCCAGACTTTTATGAAGGAGATTTTGACGGCTGTTGCTATATAAATGGCAAAGATACAACCACCTTGTCAATTGGCGATGTAGGAGAATTGGCCGCTTCTGTATTTCAAGATCCACGAAGTCAGTTTTATACAACAAATAGTTCCGCCGAGGCCGCTTTTGCGCTAGAGAATTACGGAGTTCCTCAGGAAGAAATTTCTAGACGTGTAAATCACGTATTTTCTGAATTTGGACTTAAAAAACTGAAGAACCGAAATGTTTTTGAGCTATCGAGTGGGGAACGACAATTAGTTGCCATTCTATCCGCCCATGCGCTCAACAATAATATCCTGCTTTTAGATGAACCGACCGCTAATCTTGATGCGGCAGCAGTTCGGGAACTTACCTTTGTACTTGCCGAACTGAAGAAACGTGGAAAAACTCTTGTAGTCAATGAACATCGTCTTTATTATCTCCGAGAACTGGCTGACGAGTTCTGGCTCATGGATCATGGTAAAATAACCGCCCGTTATTCCAACAACGAAATGCGATGTTTTTCACAGAAAGAATTGGAAACCAACGCTCTACGCGTATTGGATTTGAAACACATCAAGAAAGACCTTCCTGCAAAGATCATTCCAGAACAGCAAAATTGTTTGAAAGGAGAAGCGATTACGTTTTCCTATCAAAAAAAGAAAGATACCATTTTAAGCAATGTTTCCTTTGAAGCAAAAAGTGGTCAGGTCGTCGGGCTGATTGGTTCCAATGGCAGTGGAAAAACCACATTAGGGAAACTAATTACGGGACTTTTTAAACCAAGCAGTGGCACTTTCTACTGGAATGACAAACCACTAACTTCCAAGATGCTTGTCGAAAAAAGTATTTTTATTATGCAGGAAGCGGAATTCCAATTTTTTACAAATTCAATTTGGAATGAACTTCTATATGGAAGAACTGCAACCCCACAGCTAAAAATAGAGATGGAAGAAAAGTTAAAAAACTTCTCTCTTTGGGAATGTAGAAATAGACACCCATTTTCCCTTTCGGGTGGACAAATGCAAAAGCTTGTCATGCTTCTAGCCTACTTTTCTCCGAAGCCGATTGTTGTTCTTGATGAACCAACGGCAGGATTGGATAAAAAAAGTTTACAGTGTTGCATTGATTTAATCAATGAAATGCGAAAGCATAAAATTATATTCATTATTACCCACGACCTAGAACTGATTTCTAAAACCTGTGGTCGGTGCTTATGTATTTCCAGCGGTAACATATTGAAAGAATTTGATTTCTATCAGGAAGACGAGGTAGCGAACCTCTCCCAATATATGGATTGTGAATTTAAACTTTCAGACAATGAACGTCCATTACAACAAAACAAACAAAAACGGTGTTGTGATCCTAGAATAAAGTTTCTTTATCTTTTCGCTGCGCTTCTTATTAGCCTCGTAACCGATCCGGTGTTAATCACAAGTGTTTTGATTTCTTGCCTGATCCTGACGCTATATGAGGAGCGTTACACCACCGCTTTATCATACGCCTTGCTTTATGCAACCATTTTTGTTGGCTATGTTCTTGCACCAAAATCCATTCTGTTATTCGTAATCAATTATTTTCCACGATTTTTTCCGATCTGTCTTGCACTTACTGCTGTAGCCGAAGGTGGAGATACAACTAGACTTTGTGCAGCATTGAGAAACTGTCATTGCCCGGAAAAAGCAATCATGATCGTAAGCCTTGTATTTCGATTCTTTCCTGTGCTATGTAAGGATTTAAAGCTTATGGCTCAATCGATTCGAACCCGAAATCTTCCAAGTGGATTGATACAGAAACTTTGCCGCTTGCATCAATATTTCGAAAATATTGTTGTTCCAATGATGTTCCGTGTCATTCGAATTGCAGAGAGTCTTTCTGCTTCAGCAGAAACAAGAGGAATTGCCTTAAATCGAAAACGTGATTCCTACGCAACGCTACATCTATGCAATATGGATATCTTACTGGCGATTCTCCTAGTGGCATCGATCGTATTTGGAATAATTTTATAAACTAAAAACTTAATTATGGAGGAAACATTATGAACAACCAAAAACTGAAAATAAAAGATATTTTTACCATTACTTTACTTACACTGATCAATGTGATTCTTTTTATGGCTGGTTCCTTTTTGTACATAAATCCAATCACAATTCTTGCAATGCCTGTAATCTTTGCACTTTTGGAAGGTATTGTCTTTTATGTCATTGCGATTAAAGTCCCAAAAAAGGGCGCATTCCTCATTTATTGCACTATTCGAGGTATTATGGGATTCTATCTTCCTTACATTATATTGTATATACTCGCAGGTGTGATCGCAGAACTTATAATGGCAAAATTCAGATATGGAAATTCAAAAGGTATGTGCATCAGTTACATCATCACTGAGGTTCTTGGAGCCATCGGTGGAACTGTATACCCTTATGTTATTGCATACAAAAGCTTCTTTGCTGATGCCGAAACTATGGCCGCTCAAGGAGCAAATCAAAATATATTGACTGCTGCCAATATGATTCAGTCTTGGAGATGCCTTGTACTTTTACTTGCAGTCGCTATTGCTGCTTTTATTGGTTCTCTAATTGCAAAATCAATTTTGAAAAAACATTTCTTAGAAGAGAAATAAATATAAACGACTGTCACTATAACCATACAAAAAAGGTGAGAAGATTTGCACACCTGCAGATATTCTCACCTTTTGTTTTTTCTTATGTTATTTTTTTAATAAATGGAATATCAACTACCCACTTACCGTCCGTATTACTCCCTTCTCTGTGAATCCTGTTTTCTAATTTCAATTTATCTATATCCCTTTGTACGGTTCTATGAGATACGTTCATAGATATGCTCAATTCTTCTGCTGTTATATGATTATTTTTTATCATGTTACATAATATAATTTCTTTTCTTTGTTGGGCTGTAAATTTCTCTACGACATCCTCTCTTTTCTCTACGACATCCTCTCTTTTCTCTACGACATCTTCTGGGTTAATCACTCCAAACTCATCTGTTTGAAAAGTTTTTCTAAAAAGATTCACTCTAAAGGCATTTCCTATCTCCATTAGTTCAGGCTCATTCAATCCGTATGCCTTTGCATCTTTATATAATTTAGGTATTCCACTTCCCCATGTTTCAATAATATCCATATAACGAAATACATGTGCAATTCCACGATTTCTAAGTTTGGATCGTCCTTTTTTTATGTCCTCTATAGTAAGTTCTGCGTCTAAACATCCTGGAGATGTTATTTCAAGTCTATCATCATATAACGCCACCTGTATATTTCCACTTTCCAAATAAGATCTATGACATACTGCATTTGCAATAAGCTCTCTTATCGTCTTTATTGGAAGTTCATAAAAATCTTGTCTCTGAATCCCTTCTATTCTAGACCCCATATTTATATGTTGCAAAACAAATTTATACGCCTCTTCTATCTGCTCAAAAATTGGTCCTTCAATATCTTTTTTCGTTATAAAGATATCTCTAATCTTGCCTTTAAATACAGCACACTGTATCTTTGCATCAGGAAATTTAGTTTCCTCTCCGTTAAGAAGATAAAATGCATTGGTTGGATGATATTCTTCATCTTTTTTATATATAATTTTCCATGACAAAAGTTGACTTTCTGTAATCTTCTTAACCTCTTTATTTGGATTAGTTAACACAGCTTTTTTATAAAGTTTGTCACATAAACTATCAATATCATCCTTACAAATAATACTACTTTTATCTTCTATCTGATCGAAACTTCTATTTGTCCCGTCTAAAATGAGTTGTTTCAAACTTGCTTCACCTGCAACTCTTGTTGTACCAGAAACTCTAACAAATGTGCCTTCAACAGGCCCTAACTTCTCTATACAGTAAGGTTTCTGCATACCACTTGAAACTTCCACAACTATTATATATCTGCCTTCTACATTTTCAACATATACTTCAGGCATTATCTTTGGTGAACAACTATCATAGATTGCATTTGTAATCGCATCCGCTTTTAAAAACACCTCTGACTCATCAAACCCTTTAATATTCCATGTAGAATTTTCAACACCAAAAACAACTTTACCACCTTTGCCATTAGCAAATGCCACCACTGTTTTAATATATTTGAAACTATTTTGTGGTATATCAATCTTATATTCTATATTTGATGTTTCTCCGTTTTTTATTTCTTCAATTGTCAAAAAAAACACCTCCAAGTTCAACCTATGCACACATAATATAATATTGCCTTAATAAATTATAACATCTGTCTATTTCAAGTTCTAGGTACAATAAGACATAACTACAATTTTTTACATAGTTTGATTTTTATTATTGTAACATCTTTGAACACACACAACAAGAATGTAAAATAAAGCCAAATGAATTAAGTTGACTTTCCTTCTAAATCATTTTATACTACATGTATTACACACGTAAGATTTGGAGGAATAACCATGAAAAAGCTGCCACAAATTTCAGAAGCAGAATTTGAAGTTATGAAAGTTATTTGGAAGTATGCACCCATTAGTACAAATGAAGTAACTGATAAGCTTACAAAGTCCACAAACTGGAGTCCAAAGACAATACAAACGATGTTAAAAAGGCTTGTAACGAAAAAGGCGCTTACCTATGAAAAACAAAGTCGTGTATTTGTATATACACCCCTAGTAGATGAAGCCGAATATATTCGCCAAGAGAGCAATTCTTTTTTGAATCGATATTATAACGGAAACATCGTTTCTATGGTTACTTCTTTCTTAGAAAGCGATAAACTATCAAAAACAGAACTTGATAACTTACGTCATCTTCTTTCTGATTCTCACAAATAGGAGGTATTTTTTTGCTTGATTTTGGACATTATTTTTTCGTCTATAACATTTATATTTCTATCTTTATCTTAAGCATCGCAGGTGTGAAATTTTTGTTTCGAAACAATTTATCCACCCGTTCCAAGTATTATCTTGATTTTTTTCCACTTGCTTTCATGCTTATCCCCTTTTTACCAACACCGCCCTCTTCTTTTTTACAAAATATTTTTTCCCTTTCTTTGTTCCATTTTCGAAAAAAACCATTCCCTTCCACTTCTAGCGGACACACCTTTACTGAAGGTTTTTCAGCCATTGAACAAGGAAATGACTTTGCAATTTCTGTCCATAACAAAGCCACATCCCCTATCTTTATGCTTTTTGCTTGTATGTGGATTCTTGGTGTTGTAGTAATGTTCCTACTCGCAATCCATTCTTTTTTCAAATTTCGTACCATAAAAAACTCTGCACTCCCTGTACAAAATCGAACCGTAAAGCGATTGTATCAAACTTGCTGTAAAGAAATAAATTGTAAGAAAGAAATCCCCTTATACAGCACTGCATTTTTAAAATCTCCTGTTACAGTTGGTGTATTACGACCACGCATTTATCTACCAATTCATTTGATTTCTGATTACAATGCAAAAGATATGCGTTTCATGCTTTTACATGAACTACAACATTGCCGGCAAAAAGATTCTTTCTTTGTTTTTTTAATGAATTTGTCGGGTATTCTATATTGGTTTAATCCCTTTGTATGGTATGAATTAAGAGAAATGCGATGTGATCGAGAACTTTCCTGTGATTCAGCAGTCTTACATCTTCTTGATGAAACCGACTATCAAGCATATGGAAACACACTCCTTAACTTTGCCGAAAAAATATCGCTTCATCCTTTTCCATACACAACAGGAATCAGTGGAAGCATGAAGCAGATTAAACAAAGAATCCTAAATATCGCAACTTTCCAGAGAAAAAGGAAACAAAGTAAATCGAAAAAATTCCTAATTCATAGCCTTATCGTTTTGCTTCTTTTTACCTACATGCCTCTATTAACTGTAGCAGCTTTCCCGCAAAACACTTCCCCTCTACCAGTGGATATCCAAACGATTTTTGAAATTGATCTTTCTCATCACTTTCAAAAAACACAGGGAAGTTTTGTTTTATACGATAGCAACAAGAATTTGTGGAACATTTTTGACATCGAACAGGCCAAGAAACGAATTTCCCCAAACTCTACCTACAAAATCTATGATGCTTTATTGGGACTAGAATCCGGAATCATTACCTCTGAAAATTCTGTGATCACTTGGGATGGCAAAAATTATCCATTTGACGCATGGGAGAAAGATCAAACCTTACATTCTGCCATGCAAAACTCTGTAAACTGGTATTTTCAATCCATTGATACCCAATTGGGATTGCAAACCATTCGATCGTTTTTACAAAAAATTGAATATGGAAATCAGAAAACAAGTTCTGATCTTGATTTATACTGGACCGATTTATCCTTAAAAATTTCGCCCATGGAACAAGTTTCGTTGCTGAAAAAATTTTATAATAACGAATTTCACTTTACTCCTTCCAATATAGAGACGGTCAAAAACTCCATCCTTCTTTCTTCCAATGAAAATGGTTCTCTTTATGGAAAAACAGGAACTGGACGCATAAATGGAAAAGATGTAAGTGGTTGGTTTATCGGTTTTATAGAAACCTCAGACAATGTCTATTATTTTGCAACCAATATACAAGGCAAAGAAAACATTACTGGAAGTAAGGCAACTGATATTACAACTTCCATACTTTCAGAATTCAATATTTGGAATTAAACAAAAAAAGAACCGACCTACGTGATTATAAACGTTTGTCGGTTGTTTTTTGTTTTAAATGCCCTCTCTTGCAATTCGATATTGATACTGTGGAATCCTATGGATTCCATCTTCTAAAATTGTATTTCCTAAATATTGAAAACTCCCGTCTTCTTTACACTGCACAGTTAATTTATGTGTAATCATCGCCTCATTAGAAATCACTGTATCGCATACTGCTTCAACTGTTAATACAAGTATACCATCTTGTTGTTTTTCTACATGGATTACTTCCGGCAATGAGGTTCCAAAATATGTTGGTGCATAATTTCCACACCCTAGTTTTGTCCAAATATACTCTTGTTTCTCTTCATCAAATGCCGCTATATTTCGTAGTTGTTGTACCGTAACAGGAATATATTCTGTAATCAACTGTTCAAATGATTCTGCTGGAATTCCAGTTTTCCCTTTTTCCATAACAAATTTTTTTTGATATTTCATTTGATAAAGATATTCATAAAGTCCGTTATAATCCAGTTCCTCTAAATGTTCACGATCCCAATTAGAACATAGCAAATTATTCCCTCGATATCCCAATGGAAAGACACATTTTTTTGATAATTCTATACACTCTGTATTTAACGGTTTTACTCTAATCATGTAACTTCCATCTATAATTTCTGACACGTCTGGTGGATTTGGTACACACAATTCATAAGCAAACCATCCTTTTTTTGTGTATCTCCATTCTTTCAACTGTGCATCAGAACGATACACAATTGTTGGATCTCCTTCCTTATTCCAAGCAGCTCTCACTACTTGCAACTCCATTTCTTCTCCATTATAAAGATAGTTTCTTCTTTCAATACTTCCATCCTTTAAAATGTCGTACAAAACTATATTTCCTTTTTTCCCTTGCTGTGCCCTTTGTAAATATACCTCCATTTCTTGATAATTTTCCATAACAGAATATGGTTGTGAACTGATTACCGGCACTCCTTTTCTACCTAGTTCCTGTTTCATCTTCTCCATTACAGAATCTGCAAGAATGACATCCCCTGTATCCTCTTTTCTTGCTTGTGCATAAAAATCCTTTAAATCATTCAAAGCAGATATACACGCTTCTTCTGGCTCATCCATTTCTTTGTTTTCAATCGGAAGAGCATTCCCTTTTTCATAAACTTCGTTCCACTGTTCTTCTGTCAATCTTGGCATATACCAACGAGGTTTATCTGATATCGGGGATAAAATGGTATTGGATCTATAACGATATGTTTCTTCTTCAAGTGGTTCTACTACTAATTCACTTCGAAATGCTTGATCCAACATTTTGATTTCCCAAACGGCTTCTACAATAAGCTTCAATGTTCCATCTTCCATTTCCTCATAGGAAACCACTTCTGGATAAGGTCCGTATGGCAACTCACAATCATGAAGTCCTCTTGGGCGATAACAATAGGTCTTTGTTTCCTCTTGGTACATCGTCTGTTTCTGCATTTGATCACTGTGAATTGGAAACCGTGTTTTTAACACCGATTCAAATGCTTCTTTTGGAATTTGGTACTCTGCGCCCTCTTTCTTTTCATAAGGAAGTTCTTGTCCGTAAATTTGAGGATATTCTAATTCATACAAATCGTATAAATTTAACTTTCCAAAATCTTGTTGGCTCCAACTGGTAATCAACGTGTTATTAAGCTGATATCCAATTGGTAGCACATATTTTCGATTAAGTTCTCTTAGTTTTGGATCCAAAGGTTTTACGCGAAATCCAATCGTTCCGGATGGTCCATCAAATCCTGGCGGATGGTATTCTTCAATGAAGAAATATCCTTTCTTTGTATATTTCCATGCATGTACCTTAAATGAATGTT
>JARIEI010000083.1 GCA_029256845.1 Ruminococcus sp.
GAACGGGGACTGGCAGCTGTGCCAGAAGAGGAATCTGAAAATCCATTTGCACAAGGAATGGAAAAGATTTATAAACAGCTGATGACTACATTGGAAGATATTGGAGTAAAACCAATTGAGGCAGTAGGAAATGCATTTGATCCAGATTTTCATAATGCTGTAATGCATGAAGATAATGAGGAGTATGGGGAAAATACAATTACTGAAGAGTTTCAAAAAGGTTACACATATCGGGACAGCGTAGTTAGACATAGTATGGTTAAGGTAGCAAACTAAATTTTAAATCATTTAGGAGGAATAAATCATGGGAAAAATTATTGGTATTGATTTAGGTACAACAAACAGTTGTGTTGCTGTAATGGAAGGTGGACAGCCAACCGTTATCGCAAATACAGAAGGAGCAAGAACAACACCATCAGTTGTAGCTTTTACAAAGAGTGGTGAACGTTTGGTCGGAGAACCGGCAAAACGTCAGGCAGTAACAAATGCAGACAAAACAATCTCTTCCATTAAAAGAGAGATGGGTTCTGATTATAAAGTAACAATTGATGACAAGAAATATTCTCCACAGGAAATTTCAGCAATGATCCTTCAAAAATTAAAAGCAGATGCAGAAGGATATTTGGGAGAGAAAGTAACAGAAGCTGTTATTACAGTTCCAGCGTATTTTAATGATGCTCAGCGTCAGGCAACAAAAGATGCTGGTAAGATTGCAGGACTTGATGTAAAACGTATCATCAATGAGCCTACAGCAGCAGCACTTGCATACGGACTTGACAATGAAAAAGAGCAAAAGATCATGGTATATGACCTTGGTGGTGGTACATTCGACGTATCAATCATTGAAATTGGTGATGGTGTAATCGAAGTATTATCTACAGCAGGTAACAACAAACTTGGTGGAGACGATTTCGACCAGAAGATTACAGACTACATGCTTGCAGACTTTAAAGCAAAAGAAGGCGTAGATCTTTCTACAGATAAGATGGCTCTTCAAAGATTAAAAGAAGCTGCTGAGAAAGCGAAAAAAGAACTTTCTTCTGCAACAACAACAAACATTAACCTTCCATTTATTACAGCAACAAGTGAAGGACCAAAACATTTTGATATGAACCTTACAAGAGCAAAATTTGATGAACTTACAGTGGATCTTGTAAATAAAACAGCAGAACCTGTGAACCGTGCCATTGCAGATGCAGGTATTTCAGCATCAGAATTAGGTCAGGTATTGTTAGTTGGTGGTTCTACACGTATCCCAGCAGTACAAGAAGCTGTAAAACGTCTTACAGGAAAAGAACCAAGTAAGTCTCTTAACCCAGATGAATGTGTAGCACTTGGTGCATCTGTTCAAGGTGGTAAGTTAGCCGGTGATGCAGGAGCAGGAGATATCCTTCTTCTTGATGTTACTCCACTTTCACTTTCTATTGAAACAATGGGTGGTGTTGCTACAAGATTGATTGAGAGAAATACAACAATTCCTACAAAGAAGAGTCAGGTATTCTCTACAGCAGCAGACAACCAGACAGCAGTAGATATTAACGTTGTACAGGGTGAAAGACAATTTGCTAGAGATAACAAATCCCTTGGACAATTCAGATTGGATGGAATCCCACCAGCTCCACGTGGAATCCCACAGATTGAAGTTACATTCGATATTGATGCAAATGGTATCGTTAATGTATCTGCAAAAGATCTTGGAACAGGAAAAGAACAGCACATCACAATTACAGCAGGTTCTAATATGTCTGATGACGACATCGATAAAGCAGTAAAAGAAGCAGCTGAGTTTGAAGCGCAGGATAAGAAACGTAAAGAAGCAATCGACGCTAGAAATGAAGCAGATGCTATGGTATTCCAGACAGAAAAAGCTGTAAAAGAAGTCGGAGATAAATTAGACGCAACAGATAAAGCAGCAGTAGAAGCTGATTGCCAGGCTTTAAAAGATCTTCTTGCAAAATCAACTCCAGAAGATACAACAGAAGCTCAGGTTGCTGAGATTAATGCGGCAAAAGAAAAATTAATGGAAAGCGCTCAGAAACTTTTCACAAAGATGTATGAGCAGGCAGGAGCAGCTCAAGGAGCAGGCCCACAGGCAGGTCCACAAGCTGGTCCAACACCAGAAGCAGGTCCAGCCCCAGAAGGTTTCCAGGGAGATGACGTAGTAGACGGAGATTATAAAGAAGTCTAATATAAGTAAAATTCTACGGGGGCAAAAAGCTTCCGTAGAATTTCTTTGTTACATGAAAGAGGATAGATGAAAGGGTAGAGTGTTATGGCAGAGTCAAAAAGAGATTATTACGAGGTGCTCGGTGTAGGTCGGGATGCCAATGATTCTGAAATCAAAAAGGCATACCGTGCTTTAGCAAAAAAGTACCATCCGGATATGAATCCAGGAGATGCCGAAGCAGAGAAAAAATTTAAAGAGGCATCAGAAGCGTATGCAGTACTTAGTGATTCTGAAAAACGCCGCCAGTATGACCAGTTTGGACACGCAGCATTTGAAGGCGGAGCCGGCGGATCTGGTGGATTCGGCGGGTTTGACTTTAACGGAGCTGATTTTAGTGATATTTTCGGCGATATATTTGGCGATTTGTTTGGCGGTGGAAGAAGAGGTGGCCGTGCAAACAACGGACCGATGAAAGGTGCAAATATCCGTAAAAGTATTAGAATTACATTTGAAGAAGCAGTGTTTGGGTGTGAAAAGGAACTGGAAGTTGTATTAAAAGATCCATGTACATCATGTAATGGTACGGGAGCAAAACCAGGTACATCTCCAGAAACATGTCCGAAATGTGGTGGAAAAGGTCAAGTAGTATATACGTCCCAATCTT
Source organism: Ruminococcus sp. (assembly GCA_029256845.1). Classification (GTDB taxonomy): domain Bacteria; phylum Bacillota; class Clostridia; order Lachnospirales; family Lachnospiraceae; genus JAHHTM01. The sequence continues at coordinate 2,832 of JARIEI010000083.1, forward strand.
TCTTTGGTACTGTTCAAAATGTACAACAATGTCCAAATTGTGGTGGTACAGGAAAAGTAATTAAAGAAAAATGTTCTTCTTGTGGAGGTACTGGATTTACAGCAAGTAAAAAGCGGATTTCCGTTAGTGTTCCAGCAGGAATTGACAATGGACAGAGCATCCGTATCCGAGAAAAAGGAGAACCAGGTGCAAATGGAGGTCCAAGAGGCGATCTACTTGTAGAAGTTAACGTATCAAAACATCCAACATTCCAAAGACAAGATATGCATATCTTCTCAACCGTGCCAATCAGTTTTGCACAGGCAGCTTTGGGTGGAGATGTAAGAATTAAAACAGTAGATGGTGAGGTTCTTTATACGGTAAAACCAGGAACAAAAACGGATACAAAAGTCCGCTTGAAAGGAAAAGGTGTTCCGTCTCTTCGTAATTCACAAGTAAGAGGAGATCATTACGTCACATTGGTTATTCAAACGCCGGAGCATTTAAATGCAGAAGCAAGGGAAGCACTTCGCGAATTTGATCGACTTTCTGGAAATTCTTTGAACCAGGGAAATGAAGAAGAGAATGGAAAGAAGAAGAAAAAAGGATTCATGGATAAAGTGAAAGAAGCTTTTGAAGATTAAACATATAGGATGCGCTCTTTGAAGAGAAGAGCGCATCCTTATTTTTGATCTTATGAGATCATCACAAGGGAAATAAGGTGTTTAGTCATTTGAATATCCCAACAATACCTGTACATTTTTGTTAGTAATATTTTTGTATAATACTAAATAATATAAAAGGGTGAAAGCCAGGTTGAAATTGCTTGTAATATATATTATTATACAAATAAGAGAAAGGCTGGTAGATATGGGGTATATAGTTGAAAGTTTGTGCAGTTACTTTATTTTATTACCGTTATTATTTTTAGTTGAAATTTTTGTGGTATTAGTTTATAGAAAAAAAAGTATATATTGTTCAAAGGGATTTTTACTCGGATTTCAGTTTTTAGTATGTTTATATGTAGCTATATTTTCTATCACAGGAACAGCAGGAATAAATGATATTGGAAGTTATGGAGCGGAAATTATCCGCTGGGATGAAGTAAACCTTATACCACTTAGATGGGGCGTAGAGGATTCGTTTGGATTGATTATGAATATTATTCTATTTATGCCTTTAGGAGCTTTAATACCGTTATTATGGGAAAATACATCTTTTTTTATAACTACATGTAGTGGTTTTTTGTTTTCCCTATTAATTGAAATTAGTCAGTTGTTTAATAGAAGGGCAACGGATATAGATGATTTGTTAATGAATACATTAGGAACAATCATTGGCTATGTACTTTATTGGGTTTTATTAAGAAGAATTAGAATTTTTCAAGTTAATTGTAGTTCGTCTGAATCTTATATAATTAAATATAGTCCATGCTTTTTGCTTGTCTTAATGTTTGTAATTTATTTTTTTATTGGACATTCTTTTTTGAGATTTGTACAAATGAAAATGGCGTATGGCTTTTAATGAAAATGGTTAGTTTGACCAAAGTTAAAATAAGATATATAGGAATTGCTTTGTTTATTATATTCTGTTGCTATAATGTATTTTGGCGCTTCGAGAGTTATAGATCATACCAGGAATTTCAGAAAGATTTCCCTGAGATAGAAGAATCAGGAGAAATAATTTACACAGATAAAGATGGATTTCAATTATTTCACCATAAAGAGTGCTGATAATTCCCATAATAGAAAAGAATATGTTCTTTCAGAGACAATAGCTCTACAGAGAACATATTCTTTTTCTTAAGTCAACTAGAGTTACTTCTATTTCGGTATACTGGCTATGATTATGAGATATGAATTTGTATATTCCAAAGGTATATCCACATAAATTTATTGAATAAGAATGGACAGAATGCAAACTTTGTGATAAAGTATCAACTATTGGAAAAAACGAATTGTTATAAGGAGGAGATTAATATGAATGCTATGGTAAAGAAGAATGCTTCTACACCAATAAATTTTAGTAAAAAAGAGTTTTATAAAAATGTATTAGCACTTGTCATCCCTATGGCAATCCAAAA
>JARIEI010000109.1 GCA_029256845.1 Ruminococcus sp.
ATATGGATGTTTATGACAGTACCATTTTATCGGTTGCAAAAACCCAGTATCGTAATATAGCATCTACCATTGGTGGAGAGATTGTAACAGGTAATGAACATAGTTATCTGCTGAAAGGAAAGGTTGGCATCGCAGCATCTAGCCGTCAGCTTATGGCATCTTTTATTGATGAAGATGATCTTGTTATCCTAGGAGATCGTCAGGAAGCGCAGCAATATGCAATCGACTTAAATGTTGGATGTATGGTAGTGTGTCAAGGCGCAAATCTTTCAGAAGAGATTCTAAGACAGGCTGAAGAAAAGCAGATTGTAATCATACGCACACCACATGATACCTTTACCGTTGCAAGACAGATTAATCAAAGTATTCCAGTGAAGCATTTTATGACGAAACAAGGATTTGTGTGCTTTCATTTACGGGATTATGTAGATGATGTGAAAGAGGTAATGGCTCACAAAAGATTTCGAGATTTTCCGATTTTAGATTATCAGGATAATTTTCTTGGATTTATTTCTCGAAGACGTTTGTTGAATTGTCGTAAAAAGCAAGTGATTTTGGTGGATCACAATGAAAAAAATCAAGCGGTTGATGGAGTAGAGGAAGCAGATGTGTTAGAAATTATTGACCATCATAGATTAAGTAGTATAGAAACAATGGGGCCTGTGTTTTTTAGAAACCAGCCAGTAGGTTGTACGGCCACTATTATTTCGCAGATGTATCAAGAAGAAGGAGTGGAAATCGATCCACAGACGGCTTCACTGCTATGTTCTGCGATTATTTCAGATACATTGATGTTCCGTTCTCCAACTTGTACAGCATTAGATGAAAAACTGGCAAAAGAATTAGCAAGCATTGCACAAATCAATATTGAAGAATTGGCACAGGAAATGTTTAAAGCTGGAAGTAACTTAAAAGGTAAGACGTCGGAAGAAATTTTATTTCTTGATTTCAAGCAGTTTACAGTTAATGATACGGTGTTTGGTGTGGGACAGGTCAATTCTATGAATGAAGAAGAATTGCGGGAAATAAAGGCGAAAGTACTTCCACATATGGAGAGATTAAGAGAAGAACATCAATTAAATATGATTTTCTTTATGTTGACAAACATAGTTACAGAATCTTCTGAATTATTGTGTTGCGGTACAGATGCAAGGGCAAAGATACTTTCTGCATTTGATCTACCAGATGATACAGAAGAATTAATGTTAAAAGGAGTCGTTTCAAGAAAGAAACAACTTGTACCGACTCTTGTAAGTGCATTACAACAGTAGAGAGGAAAGGAAATATGGGAAAAGAAACATGGAAGCCGGGAAATATGCTTTATCCACTTCCGGCAGTTATGGTAAGTGTTGGTGATAAAGAGGGAAACACAAATATAATAACGATTGCATGGACGGGTACTATCTGTACCAATCCGGCTATGGTTTATATTTCGGTTCGTCCAGAACGTTATTCTTATCAGATGATCAAAGATTCTGGAGAGTTCGTAATTAACTTAACTACAGAAGATCTTGTAAAGGCAACCGATTATTGTGGGGTGCGTTCTGGAAAAGATGTAGACAAATGGGAGCAGACAGGACTTACAAAAGGAAAAGCCAATACGCTTTCATATGCACCAATTATTGAAGAATCACCAGTTAATATTGAATGTAAAGTAACAGAAGTCAAAGAACTTGGAAGCCATCATATGTTTCTTGCTGAAGTGACATCCGTTCAGGTAGAGGATTCTTACATGGATGAGAAGAATAAATTTAATTTAAATAAAACAGGGCTTTTGGCATATTCGCATGGGGAATATTTAGGACTTGGAAAGAAACTCGGAACCTTTGGTTACAGTGTTCGTAAAAAACAGACAAAGAAAAAAAGATAAAAAAGTAGAGGATATACTTCGAAAGAAAAGAAGTATATCCTCTGTTTTGTTTATGATTATAAGATATCGATAAATTTCTGGAAGGCAGAAAGTCCCTCTTCGTTACATTTGTAAACGCCAGCATCTTCTAGTACTTGGCAGAATACTTTTCCAATTTCTTGCTGAAGAATAGATTGAATGTTTTCTGCAGTAATATCGTTGTATTGAGGAAGAAATTCTTCCACCCAATCTGCATGTTTTTCAAGTGTTTCATTACTTCTTATATCTGTTCCATTTAGAATATATTCTGCGAGAAGTTCCATCTCACCTTTTAATCGGGCAGGAAGAACAGCAAGTCCCATAACTTCGATTAGTCCAATATTTTCTTTTTTGATATGATGAAGTTTTGCGTGAGGGTGGTAAACACCAAGTGGATGCTCTTCTGTAGTAATATTGTTGCGAAGTGTTAGGTCTAATTCGTATAGATCACCATGCATTCTAGCGATTGGAGTGATGGTATTATGTGGTTGTCCATCTGTTTCCGAGAAAATGAACGAACTTTCATCGGTATATCCTCTCCATGCTTTTAAAATATGATCCGCCAGTTCGATGATGCGGTTTTCATCGGCTCCTTGCAAACGAATAACAGAAAGAGGCCATTTTACAATTCCAGCTTTCACATCTTCAAAACCATCGATCGTAAATTCTTTGATAAACGGAGCTTTTGCCATAGCAAATGTATAATTTCCACCCTGGAAATGGTCATGACTTAAGATGGAACCACCAACGATTGGAAGGTCTGCATTAGAGCCAAGGAAATAATGTGGAAATAATTTTACAAAGTCAAATAATTTACGGAATGTATTTTTTTCGATTTTCATTGGAACATGTTGTCCGTTAAATACGATACAGTGTTCATTGTAATAAACATATGGAGAGTACTGAAATCCCCATTTACTATCGTTTACTGTGATTGGCATGATTCGGTGATTTTCTCTAGCTGGATGATTCGTGCGACCTGCATAGCCCTCATTTTCCATACAAAGAAGACACTTTGGATAAGAAGATGCTTTCGCATTTCTAGCAGCTGCGATTGCCTTTGGATCTTTTTCAGGTTTGGAAAGGTTAATCGTAATATCAAGCACGCCGTAATCGGTGTCGACCGTCCATTTTTGATCTTTACAGACACGATATCTACGAATGTAATCACTATCTTGACTTAGTTTATAGAAGTAGTCGGTGGCTTCTTTTGGAGATTTTTTGTATCGAGTCCAAAATTCCTGCTGAACTTGTGCAGGACGTGGCATAAGACAGTTCATTAATTTTGTGTCAAAAAGATCCCTGCTGACAATATTATCTTCGATTAGATTTCTTTCCACCGCTTCATCCAGAAGTTGCTTTAAAACATCTTCTAAAACAATATTGTCGAGATCACAGTCCGTGTCTATATATTCATCTTCCTGAAAACAGTCTAAAAGAAGATTCGTAGTATAGATGCGTTCACATTCTGGTGTAAGTCCAGTGGATACACCATATTGTACTAATTTTTTGATTGCCTCACTTAACATTCCTTTGTTCCTCCTATATAAGTGGTTTATTAGTCTAATTTGCAGGCACCGTTTCCAATATCTACAGTATAAAATTCAGCTTCATGGCCCACTTTTTCTAAATACTTGGCACCAACTGTTTCAATAAATGTATCAACGGCATCTGTTTTAACAATGCTGACCGTACATCCGCCAAAACCGCCACCTGTAATTCTTGATCCAACGACACCTGGAATTGCCCATGCAAGATCAACAAGAATATCGATTTCATCACAAGAAACTTCATAGTCATCTCTAAGAGAAATGTGAGACTGATTCATTAATTCACCAAAGTGGGAGATATTCCCTTCTTTTAATGCTTTTACAGCTTCGATTGTACGCTGATTTTCAGCAACAGCATGTCTTGCACGTCTTACTTTGACTGGATCGTCGATCAATTCCACGTTTGCTTCAAAAGTATCAAGATCTAGATCTCCTAATGTTTTAATATCCAATTTTGTCTGAAGAGCAGCAAGTGCATCTGCACACTCTTGGCGGCGATCATTGTACTTAGAATCTACAAGACTATGTTTTACTTTACTGTTCGTAATAATGATTTTTGCATCGTCTAATACAACTGGTGCATATTCAAAACTAAGATCAGAAGTGTCAAGGAAAATAGCATGGTCTTTCTTTCCCATGGCAACCGCGAACTGATCCATAATTCCGCAATTACATCCGTTGAAATTATTTTCAGACTGCTGTCCAATAAGTGCAAGATCGATCATGTTAAATGTGTGGATGTCAAATAAATTTGTAAGAACAAGTCCTGTAAGTACTTCCAAAGAAGCAGAAGAAGATAATCCAGAACCATTTGGAATATTTCCCCAAATAACCATGTCAAAACCAGTTTCTAATTCAACACCACGTTCTTTAAATGCCCAGACAATTCCCAACGGATAATTAGCCCAGCCATATTCTTTTTTATTTGTTAAGTCGTCTAAAGATGCTTCAACAACACCGAAATTAGTAAGATTGAGTGAATAAAAATGCATCTTTTTGTCAGAACGTTTTCTCGCTAAGGCATATGTACCAAGAGTCAGTGCACATGGAAAAACGTGTCCACCATTATAGTCGGTATGTTCACCAATTAGATTGACACGTCCAGGAGAAAAGAAGAATTCTGTATTGTCGGCGTCACCAAATAACTCTATAAATTTTGTGGTTAATGTTTCTTTCATTTGCAGATCCTCGCTTTCATTTATAAAAAATTGTATTAAATTTCATACATAACCATTATAACTGAAAGTAGAAGTATTGTACATAAGAAATGCTTAAAAAACTGAAAGTATGATTCTTAAAAGAAAGTCATATACTGTAACGAAATGCAGGAAAGTGCATGGAGAATGAAATGAAGAGAATCAATTACGTGAATTGTTTACAAGTTGTAATTCTTATGTTATTAACAGGAACATTGTTTCCCCAGACATTTTTTTCAAAAACAAGAACAGATTATAGTTACGAAAAAGAAGTGAATTGTCCAAATGCCAAAGCTTATGTATGTGAAAGTTCTAGGGAAAAACCAAAAATCGCAATTACATTTGATGATGGGCCGAATACATGCTTTACCCCTCAATTATTGGATGGATTAAGGGAAAGAAAGATAAAAGCAACCTTTTTTTTGTTAGGCCAAAATATGGAGACAGAGGAAAATAAAGAAATTGTTCACAGAATGTATCAAGAAGGTCATCTTATAGGTAATCACACATATCATCATTTGGAAATTCCAAAACTTAGTACACAAGATGCGGTTAAAGAAATTAAAGATACTGAAACAATGATTGAAGAAATAACAGGAGAAAAATCGGGTTATTTTCGACCGCCATACGGTTCATGGGATAAGGAGATGGAAACATATTTATCGGTCATTCCCATATTTTGGACAGTAGACCCAAGAGACTGGGAGAGTAAGAACAAAGAGGAAATTGTGAATAGGGTAGTGACGGAAGCGAAAGAAAATGATATTATTTTGTTACATGATTGCTATGGTACTTCCGTAGAAGCTGCGTTAGAGATTATCGATATTCTACAGGAAAAAGGGTTTGAATTTGTGACAGTTGAGCAGCTTATTATGGATTGACTAAATTACGTTTGTTTGTGGAGGATGGCATGGAACAAAAAATAAATGAGTATGCGAGAGCAGAACTATTATTAGGAGAAGATGGAATTAAAAAATTAAGAGAAGCGACCGTTATGGTTTTTGGAATAGGAGGGGTGGGATCTCATTGTGTGGAAGCATTGGCGCGAAGTGGAGTCGGAAAGCTGATTTTGATCGATAATGACACGATTTCATTGACAAATATCAATCGACAGTCGATTGCATTTCATAGCACAATTGGAAAATATAAAACAAAGATTATGAAACAGCGGATCAAAGATATTGATCCAACCATAGTGGTAGAGACATACGAACTTTTTGTACTTCCTGAAAATTTGCAACAATTGTTTTTGGAAAAACCAGACTACATTATAGATGCGATTGACACAGTGACTGCAAAATTAGCATTGGTAGAATTGGCGATTAAGGAAGAAATTCCGATCATTAGTAGTATGGGGACAGGGAATAAACTTCACCCAGAATTGTTTGAGATTACAGATTTATCAAAAACCAGTGTCTGTCCACTTTGCAAGGTGATGAGAAAAGAATTAAAAGGGCGTGGAATTTCTCATTTGAACGTGCTTTATTCGAAAGAAAAACCGGTGGATATTTCAGGAAGAGAAACAGGGGAGGAGAAAGGAACAAGGCGTCAGATTCCAGGAAGTGTTTCCTTTGTTCCACCAGTTGCAGGAATATTGATTGCAGGATATGTACTAAGAGAACTTTCAGGGGTTCAATAAAATAGGATAAAGTAAGGAGTATATCATGAGAAAAAATCAGAAAGTAAGAGAATATATCATCATTACCATTGCTATGGCAATTGTTTCGGCAGCAGTATACTTTTTTATGATTTCAAGTGGGATTGTAATCGGAAGTGTTTCAGGTCTTGCATTGGTGCTATCACAGTTGGCATCGATACCGGTTTCGGTAATCACTTTTGCGCTGAATGTCGTTCTTTTGGTTATAGGATTTATATTTGTTGGGAAAGACTTTGGGGCAAAGACTGTATATACTTCCATGCTTCTTCCAGTGTTTTTATGGATTTTTGAACAGATGGCTCCAAATGCAGGATCTGCTACAGGAAATACGGTTTTCGATTTGGCAGCATATATTCTTGTTGCGGGACTTGGACAGGCACTTTTATTCCATGTAAATGCATCTTCTGGCGGATTAGATATTTTGGCAAAAGTGGTGAATAAATTTACACATCTAGAGCTTGGAAAAGCGGTGATGATCATTGGGATCATTACTTCACTGACTTCTATTTTAGTATACGATGTTCCAACTTTGATTGTTGGTATTTTGGGAACGTATGCAAATGGAATTGCAGTAGATTATTTTATAGATGGATTCAATAAGCGTAAACGTGTTTGTATTCTTTCGAATGAATATGCACTGATCGAGTCTTATATTATGAATGAATTAAACAGAGGGGTAACAAAATATGAGGCACAAGGAGCCTATGGTGGAAAAAAGCAAACAGAACTTGTTACAATATTGTCTCAGCAAGAATATAAGCAACTATTGAATTATCTTCATCAGAATCATACGAATATCTTTGTGACAGTTTCAACCGTAAATGAAGTAATTGGACAATGGAACTAGAATCCGAATAAATAAAAAAGGAGAACATAAATGGATTTATTTGAATATATGAGAGAAACGCAAAAAGAAAGTGAAGCGCCTCTTGCTTCAAGAATGCGACCAGAAACATTGGATGAAGTGGTAGGACAACAACATATCATTGGAAAGGACAAGCTTTTATATCGGGCAATCAAGGCAGATAAATTGGGATCTCTTATTTTTTATGGACCGCCGGGTACAGGAAAAACAACCCTTGCAAAAGTGATTGCAAAGACAACGAGTGCATCATTTCAGCAGATTAATGCTACAATTGCTGGAAAAAAGGACATGGAAGAAGTTGTGAAACAGGCAAAAGATCTTCTAGGAATGTACCATAAAAAAACAATCCTTTTTATCGATGAGATTCATAGATTTAATAAAGGACAGCAAGATTATTTGCTTCCCTATGTAGAAGATGGAACCATTACGTTAATCGGAGCAACAACAGAAAATCCTTATTTTGAAGTGAATGGAGCATTAATATCCAGGTCTAGTGTGTTTGAATTAAAACCATTGACCAAAGAGGAGATAAAAATTTTACTTGCTAGAGCAATCTTGGATGAAACAAAAGGAATGGGAAGTTTTCATGCTAAAATAGAGGAGGATGCGTTAGAATTTTTGGCAGATGTATCAGGAGGAGATGCTAGAAACGCGTTGAATGCGATTGAACTTGGTGTGCTCACCACAAAGCGAAGTGAGGATGGGATTATACATATTACACTGGAGGTTGCAGAAGAATGTATTCAAAAAAGGGTGGTGCGTTATGATAAAGGTGGAGATAATCATTATGATACCATCTCTGCATTTATAAAAAGCATGCGTGGATCAGATCCAGATGCAGCTGTATTTTATCTTGCAAAAATGCTTTACGCAGGGGAAGATATAAAATTTATCGCTAGAAGAATTATGATCTGTGCAGCAGAAGATGTGGGCAATGCAGATCCGATGGCGCTTAGCGTTGCGGTAGCAGCTGCACAAGCGGTGGAGCGAATTGGAATGCCAGAATCACAGATTATTTTGGCACAGGCTGTGACCTATGTAGCGTCTGCACCAAAAAGCAATGCTTCTTATCAAGCAATTTTATCTGCAATGGATATGGTGAAGCATCAAAAGACTACTATTCCAACTCATCTACAAGATGCACATTACAAAGGATCGCAGAAATTAGGGCATGGAGTAGGGTATCAATATGCACACAATTATCCAAATCACTATGTAAAGCAGCAGTA
>JARIEI010000145.1 GCA_029256845.1 Ruminococcus sp.
AATATTGTTGAAAGCTATCCGGGAGTTTCCCTACCTTTGACCCAGGAGTTTGTTCAAGACGTATATTATAGAATCTTTCAAAAGTGTATTCTTCGAATTACAAGAAACGAGAAGTTTGTGCAGAGCATTGATGCCGAATTAAAGGAAATGATAGGTGTTGCAAATTGGAGAATTTATTACAGAATCAGCAATTGGTATGCAGTGCTTCATATTCTTCCATTTTCAAAACGGATTATTTCCATTTGGCAAACGATGCTGGGAGTTACAAATATGTCAGTTTCCCTTCCAGAACAGTTTCAAGTACCAAGGAGAATAAAGGGGACAGTTTTTCTATCTTTTCTTTATTATTTACATCACACACCGAAACTTATGGAGAGATTAAATTGTAAGTTTGAATATCAGTATCATACTTATCAAAATTTAATTGAAGCAGGTACGACCATTTCAGAATTGCTCGGAATTTATGAACAGATTAAACAGGAGATTTTAAAAGACTGGGACATTACGCTTGTAAATGATATGTATACTTTTATTTATACAGCTTTATCAGGAAAGAAGAATAAGGAATTTTTGGCAGATTTAAAGAATCTAGAAAGCATGAAACCAGTAAAAGGGATACGTTTGCTTTCGGACATTGCACAAACATATGGAATGGATTCTGAACAATATAAATGGGAAGCACAACAGTATATTGAAAAATATGGAGATCGCTGTTTGGGAGAATTAAAATTAGAAACCAAAACTTATCGTACAAACAAAGAGCGGTTGGATGCGTATGTAGAACAACAAAATGTGGCTGTTTATAAAGAGGAAAAATCATACAAAAATTCTAGAAATATATTTGTAAGAAAAGCAAAACAGGGCATTGAAAACAGAGAAATTTCTAGGATGAATCGAAGTCGCCTTTATGGGATGGCACGTGCTATTTTCTTGAAAATCGGTCAGATTTTACAAGAGCAGGGATTTTTAACCGACAAGGAAGATGTGTTTTATCTCTATATACAGGAGTTGTCTTATGCAAAAGACTTGAAAGAGTTGGTAAAACAACGGAAAAAAGAAGCTGCCTTTTATCAAAAGGTTCCATCTTACAGTAGACTTGTTTTTGATGGTAAGATCATTAATAAAACAGGACAAATGTCTCATATGGAAGTTCTATCCAAAACAGATACATTATCAGGGATCGGAACATCGCCAGGGAGTATAAAAGGAGAAGTTTTAGTTGTAGAAGAGCCAAGAGATACGATTGATACGAGAGGGAAAATTTTAGTGACAAAATCTACAGATCCTGGATGGGTTCTTTTGATTCAAAATGCCAGTGGAATTATTGCAGAAAAAGGGTCCTTATTAAGTCACACTGCAATTATTTCAAGGGAATTGCATAAACCAGCCATTGTAAATGTCAAGGATTGTACTCGGATTTTAAAAACAGGAGATATCGTATCCCTTGATGCTTATACAGGAATTGTAACCATAGAGAGGTGAGAGGTTGTATGTACCAATGTTATACAAAAAATGATAAAAAAACGAGAAATTTATTTTTGCAACTTCCCAAAAGACTTTATAAGGGAAAGAATCCTCAAGATCTTAAAACAGAAAAGCTCATTTTAAGTGGTAAGCATCCACTTAGCAAGGATTTTCGAGTTTATCCGTTTGTAGTAACGAAAGAAGGGGTTCCAGTTTGCAGAAGTCTTTTAACGATTTATGAGACGGATGAAGTTGGATATGTTGGTTTTTTTGAGTCGGAAGAGGATCAAGAAGCAGTGTGTTATCTTTTTGATCAAATTTATAAAAAAGCAAAGCAGGAGAAAAAATCAAGTTTGGTGGGTCCTTTGGATGCCTCTATTTTTATTAAGTATCGATTGAAATTGGATCATTTTGAAAATACATATACAGGAGAACCCATCAATTTAGCATACTATCCGCGTTTGTGGGAGGGGTGTGGATTTCGGAAGAAAGAAATCTATGTATCCAATCAGCTGAGAAAGGTAACGGATTCAGATTTTGATGAAAGATATGAAAAAATTTATCAACGATACCTTCAGAGAGGATACCAATTTGTAAGTCCTACAAGTAAGACTTTTTCAAAAGCTATGAAAGAAGTATATCAATTATTAATACGTCTGTACGCAAGTTTTCCAGGGTACAAAAGAATTGATGAAACAAAGTTTCTTGCTATGTTTGGATATCTGAAACAAATTGTTAATTATGAAATGGTACGATTGGTATATAAAGAAAATCAATTGTATGCTTTTTGTATTTGCATTCCCAATTATGGAGAACTCACTGTAGGAAAAATGACAATTTTTAAAATTATTCAGCTATTAAAAAAGAAGAAAAATCCGTCAGAATATATCGTGATGTATGTGGGTGCTTCCAAAGCTACACCTGGATTGGGGTGTGCTTTAATCCAAGATCTTAGACATATTTTATACCGAAATCAGTGTACCACCATAGGGGCACTCATTCAGGAGGGAAAATTGACGGGAAAGATGTATAAAGAATTGTACGTAGATCAAAGAACATATGCGTTATATGAGAAAAAAATTGAAAATTCTATAAAAGAGAGAGTAAAACGTGGTGGACAAAGAGACATTTTTAAAGGTGGAAGAATGGTTGATATTAAGAATTAATATTTAAAGGACGATGGACATATAGAAATTTTGGATGAAGTAGAGATAAAGCCAGGAAGTGGGATCAAACCAGCAGGCTGTACAATTTCCAAAGGAGAATTACTTGTAAGAAAAGGTACACCGCTAAGAGCTGTGGAACTTTCAGCACTTGTAATGGGGGGATTCTTGAAGTTCCTGTGTATAAAAAGCCGATTGTTGCATTTATACCTACAGGAGACGAGTTGATCTCACCGGGAGAAAAACTAACTAGAGGAAAAATGGAGGATTCAAATTCTATTCTAGCAACTTGTTCTAAAAGATGTTTCCAGGTCCTCCAGGAGCAATCTACTATGAAGACAGTGAAAGCGCTTTTGCTGGAAGCTATTCAGACACCTTTTAATGTGGAAATTCTGTGCAAAATGCACACAGCAAAAAAAAGATGATGGCAGTTATGAAACCTATCAGATTCCATTTCGACAATCTACAGTTTCCAAAGCCTTATGCTCCAATTCTGCATACATTACAAAACCGGGGACAAGTGGGAATAAAGCAGGAGAGTACATAGAAGTAGAATTATTAGTAGACGAAGCGTATTTATCCAAAGAAGAGTAAGCATGATTTGATATTCAAAATGATTAGAAAAAGAACGTAGAAGTCTGAAAAGTTTTGCAGAAACACAAAATAGAAACTAGTTATCAGAGCAGGGACAAATCTCTGCTCTTTTGTTTTACAAGTCTGAAAAATAAAAACAGAAAAAAATCACTATTTTACATAAAATAAAAAAGTCAAGTCTTTTATTCAAAAAAAAAATGAGTTAGAATAAGCAAGCGAACACAAGATATAGTTTAAAAATTAAAAACTTCACAATATATTGTGGAAAGTAAATGGGAGGACATGTTATGGAGCAATATAATACAAGAGTCATTAAAAGAAATGGCGAAGAGGTAAATTTTGATATCAATAAGATTATTCATGCAATCGATGCAGCCAATCAAGAAGTGGAGCCGATTTATCAATTGAACCAATATCAGATTGCAGCAATTGCTCATAAGATTGTGGCTCAGATCGAAACTTTCACACATGCGGCCCATGTTGAAGATATTCAGAACATGGTTGAGACGGGAATTATGGAGATGCGTGGATATGAAGTCGCTCAGAAATATGTAAGATATCGCTATAAGAGAGAACTGAAACGTAAATCAAATACAACAGATGATGGAATTCTAGCTTTGATCGAACACATGAATGAAGAAGTAAATCAAGAGAATTCGAATAAAAACCCTGTGATCAATTCCACACAGAGAGATTACATGGCTGGAGAAGTAAGCAAAGATCTTTCCAAACGAATTCTTTTGCCAGAAGAAATTGTAAAAGCACATGAAGAGGGAATCATTCATTTTCATGATTCTGATTATTTTGCTCAAAAAGAGCACAATTGTGATCTTATCAACCTGGAAGATATGCTTCAAAACGGTACTGTTATTAGTGAAACGATGATTGAGAAACCACATAGTTTTTTCACAGCATGTAATGTTACAACACAGATTGTTGCTCAAGTTGCAAGTAATCAGTACGGTGGACAATCATTTACATTGTCACATTTGGCACCTTTTGTAGATATTAGTCGTAAAAAAATTAGAAAGAATGTCATTGAAGAAAGAAAAGAGTGTGGAGAAAGTCTTGATGATGAAATTATCACAAAGATTACGGAAAGACGCTTAAGAGAAGAAGTAAAAAGTGGAATTCAGACAATACAATATCAGTTAATTACTTTAATGACATGTAATGGTCAGGCACCATTTGTTACGATCTTTATGTATTTGGATGAAGTAGAAGATGGCCAGACAAGAGAAGACCTTGCACTGATTATTGGTGAAGTGCTACGACAGAGAATGCAAGGAGTAAAAAATGAAAAAGGTGTTTGGATTACTCCAGCTTTCCCAAAACTAATTTACGTACTAGATGAAGATAACATCACAGAAGATTCCAAATATTGGGAACTCACAAAACTTGCTGCACAGTGTACTGCAAAACGAATGGTTCCAGACTATATTTCTGCAAAAATTATGAAAGAACTAAAACATGGGGAAGTATATCCTTGTATGGGATGTCGGTCTTTCCTTACAGTAGAGGATTCTCAGAGAAACCCAGATGGAACACGTAAATTCTATGGTAGATTTAATCAAGGTGTTGTCACAATTAATTTGGTAGATGTGGCATGTTCATCCGAAGGAAATATGGATAAATTCTGGGAAATCTTAGAGGACAGACTAGAGCTTTGTCATCGTGCACTTCGTTGCCGTCACGAAAGACTTCTTGGTACAATTTCAGATGTTGCGCCTATTTTATGGCAATATGGTGCAATTTCTAGATTAAAGAAAGGAGAAGTTATTGATCCACTTCTTTTTGATGGTTATTCAACGATTTCATTAGGATATGCAGGGCTTTACGAGATGTGTGTAAGGATGCTTGGAAAGTCTCATACAGATCCGCAAGCAAGCCCATTCGCAATGGCCGTTATGCAAAAATTGAATGACAAGTGTGCACAGTGGAAAGCAGCAGAAAATATTAGTTATTCTGTATATGGAACGCCAATGGAATCTACCACATATAAATTTTCAAAATGCCTACAAAGACGTTTTGGCATAATCAAAGGGGTAACAGATAAGAACTATATTACAAATAGTTATCATGTACATGTTTCAGAGGAAATTAATGCCTTTGATAAGCTTGAGTTTGAATCTGAATTTCAGAAACTATCTCCAGGAGGCGCAATTAGCTATATCGAAGTTCCAAATATGCAGCAGAACATTCCAGCTGTACTTAGTGTAATGCAGTTTATATACGAACATATTATGTATGCAGAACTTAATACAAAGAGTGATTACTGCGAAGAATGTGGATATGATGGAGAAATTTTGATCAAAGAAGATGAAAATGGAAAATTGATTTGGGAGTGTCCAAATTGTGGGAATAAAGATCAAAATAAAATGTTTGTTGCAAGAAGAACTTGCGGATATATTGGAACTCAGTTCTGGAATCAGGGAAGAACACAGGAAATCAAGGACAGAGTATTGCATTTGTAATGAGGGAAAAATATGAATTATGGAAATATAAAAAAATATGATATTGCAGATGGGCCTGGCGTCCGAGTAAGTCTCTTCGTTTCTGGGTGTACCCACCATTGCAAAGGATGTTTTAATGCGGAAACTTGGGATTTTAATTACGGACAGCCTTATACAGGTGAGACAGAAGAAGAAATTTTAAAGGCTATGGAGCCAGTTTATATTACAGGGTTTACCCTCTTAGGAGGGGAACCTTTTGAACCACAGAATCAAAAAGTCTTGGTAGGACTCTTAAAAAAAATACGAGAACAGTTTCCACAAAAAAGCATTTGGTGTTATACAGGATACACTTACGATGTAGATCTTATTAAAGGCGGAAAAGTATATACAGATGTGACAGAAGAAATGTTGTCTTATATTGATACTTTAGTAGATGGAGAATTTGTGGAAGAGAAAAAAGACTTGATGCTAGAATTTAGAGGAAGTAGCAATCAAAGATTAATTCATCTAAAAGAGATGAAAAAAATGGACTGCCAGTAGAGGTAGTCCATTTTTGTATGAAATTTTGAAGGAATTAACAAGGGGAAGGAAGTGTGATTTTTAAAGCTACTCCGGTTCCTTTGATGGTATATGTTTCTTCATTTGCAGGGATAAAAAAGGAATCTCCTTTTTTGAAATCCAAATTTGTGTCAGAATCTAAAATAGAACCGTTTCCTTCAACAAATAGAAGGCCTACAAAAGAGTCGTTCGTAACTTTCTCAGTATAAGTTCCATCTAGAATCATTTTATCAACAGTAAAGTACTTACAATTAGCTAAATGGGAATCTGATTTTTGAGATTCTACATATTGCTTGCGGTTGATGACATCGACCGCTTTATCAATGTGAAGTTCTCGTCCATTTCCGTTGGCATCTACACGACCATAATCATATACGCGATATGTAACATTAGAATTTTGTTGAATTTCAGCAATCAATATGTCTTTTCCAATTGCATGAATCGTGCCAGGTTCAATAAAGAATGTGTCTCCTTTTTTAACAGGAACTTTATTTAATACTTCTAGTAAAGTGTTATTTTGGATTCGTTCTTTTAATTCTTCTTTCGAAACAGATTTGGAAAATCCATAGTATAAAAATGCCCCTTCTTTAGCATCAACAACATACCACATTTCAGTCTTGCCATATTGATGTTCGTGTTCTAATGCATAAGAATCATCAGGGTGTACTTGAATGGATAAGTAATCTTTTGCGTCAATTAGTTTTACAAGAATAGGAAAATATTCAAAAGGTGATGCGTTTGTGCCTAAACATTGCGTTCCCTTTTCTTGAATATAGTTTAAAAGTGTTTTTCCAGCGTAATCGCCATTAGAGATTGTAGATAACCCGTCTTTGTGACATGAGATTTCCCAAGTTTCAGCTAATACATCACCGGAAAAATCTTTTCCAAATTCTTCAATAAGACGACGTCCACCCCATATATAGTCTTTACAACTTGGAGTCAATTTTAAAATGCTCATGCGTTATCCCCCTTTAATGTTAATTATGGATCTTTTTTATAATTTATTATCTTCTTACAGAGTAAGTAGTAAATTCAAAATAATCATAACGGTGTCTAGTAATAGAATACTCGAAAGGTTGACCATTATCTAAGTATGCAATTTGTTCTACTTCTAATACAGGCTCGATTTCCTCCAGCAGTAGATATTTGTGGTCAAAACTGTTACTGATATCGGCTCTTGATGTCTTTTGAGCGCTAGCAATTTTGTAACATAATTCTTGCTCTATGTAATTATAAATGGAATGATTTAATACGTCTAATGTAATTCCTGGAATCAAAGTGACGCTCATGTAGGTTCGCTCAAGAATACAAGGTTTATTATCAATAAATCGCAAACGAAGAATATTGTAAATCGGATCATTTATATTTAACTTTAAGCATTGTGCAATTTTTTCATCAGCAAACATTAAGCGGAATTCTAAAACCGTAGATTTTGTCTTTCCAGGCATGGAACGAGTTAATCCTGCAAGTTCTCCTTCCTGCAATAATAAGCGATGATGGATATCACCTTGTAACATCACAAAGCTTCCTTGCCCCCGTTTTCGATATACAAGCCCTTCTTGTACGAGCATATCCAAGGCTTTTTTTACAGTCATCCGGCTACAATCATATTCTTTACATAACGATAATTCATCAGGAATCTGTTCATTTTCCTTGTACACACCTGTGGTTATTTTATTTTTGATTGAATTATAAATATGTTTGTATTTAATCTCCATAGTTTGCCTCGTTATGTTTCACAAAAGTTTTGAGCTAGTAAGTGTCTTTTTATACAAATAAACACTTGAAACTCTATGTAGTACTTTATCAAATATTTATCAAATATGCAATCCAAACAAGAAAATCTTTTTTTACTAATAAAAATAACTAATAAAATTATGTAATATACACAAAAATAAATAAATATATACAAAAGACTAGACAAATGAAAAAAAAGAATATACAATCAAAATCAAGAAAGGAAGGAAGAGTATGAAACAGTTTATTAATTTTCCGAAAGACTTTTGGTGGGGTGGAGCAACAAGCGGACCACAAAGTGAAGGAAATCATGGAAAATCCCATGAGAATATAATGGATTACTGGTATCGCACAAAACCGGAAGATTTTTTTAATGGTGTAGGGCCAGGGATTACAAGTGATTTTTACAATCATTATTCAGAAGACTTTAAACTTATGAAGAAGATTGGGTTAAATTCATTTAGAACTTCCATTCAATGGTCAAGGTTGATCAAAGATTTAGAAACGGGAGAACCTGATTTGGAAGCAGTTGATTTTTATAATCGTGTTATTCAAGAGGCAAAAGAGAATGAAATCACCTTGGTTTTAAATCTTCATCATTTTGATTTACCAGTAGAGTTATTACAGAAATATGGCGGATGGGAAAGCAAACACGTTGTAGAGTTGTTTGTAAAGTTTGCCAAGACAGCATTTGAGTGTTTTGGAACAAAAGTGCAGTATTGGACGACCTTTAATGAGCCAATGGTTATTCCAGAGGCAGGTTATTTATACGGGTTACATTATCCGAAATATTCAGGAAAAGGCGCAGAAGCAATGCAAGTTATTTACAATTTAAACCTTGCTAGCGCTAAAGTTGTAGAGTTATACCATTCCATGAAACTGGATGGCAAAATCGGAGTGATCATGAATCTGACTCCGGCATATCCAAGAAGTAATGAGAAGAAAGATCTAGATGCTAGTTATTTTGTGGATGATTTATTTAATCGTTCTTTCCTAGATCCGGCTGTCAAAGGAGAATTTCCAAAGACATTGATCGATGTTTTAACAAAAGACGGGGTATTATGGGACTATACAGAAGACGAGCTAGAGATGATTCAAAAGAATACGGTAGATTTTCTTGGGGTAAACTATTATCATCCAAAGCGTGTGAAAGCAAATGAATCCAATACGGATTATACGTCAAATTGGATGCCAGATAAATATTTTGAAGATTACGAGATGCCTGGAAGAAGGATGAACCCATACCGAGGATGGGAGATTTATCCAAAAGCCATTTACGATATCGCAATCAACATCAAAGATAACTACGGAAATATTCCTTGGTTTATTAGTGAGAATGGCATGGGTGTTGAAGGCGAAGAAAAATACAAAGATCCAGAAGGAAATATTCAAGATGATTATAGAATTGAATTCTATGAAGAACATCTGGCTTGGTTATCCAAGGCAATACAAGAAGGATGTAATTGTTTTGGCTACCATGTTTGGACTGTATTTGATTGTTGGTCTTGGAATAACGCATATAAAAATCGATATGGTTTTATATCCATTGATCTGGCATCACAAAAACGTACTATAAAGAAATCAGGACACTGGTATAAAGAGGTAAGTGAAAACCATGGTTTTGAGTATGAGCTTGAAGAAATGAAAGAGTAAAGAAGGAGAAAACAATGAAATTAGAGAATTCAAAATTTGTAGACAAATTTACAATGTTTGCCGCTAAATTTGGAAACCAAATACATTTACGTTCTTTGCGTGATGCATTTGCCACAGTAATGCCACTGTATATTTTAGCTGGCTTAGCGGTTTTATTAAACAACACTGCTTTTAAGTGGATCTTTTCAGGAGACACACTTGCACAAGTTCAGTATTGGGGAATTACAATTGCCAATGCAACTTTAAATATTTCAGGTCTTATTATCGCAGCTGTAATTGGATACTCACTTGCAGTGAACCGTGAATTTGAAAATCCAATTGCTGCAGCTATGATTTCTTTAGCATCTTTAGTAGTAATGATGCCAAACACAGTTGAAGTTGTTCCAGATGGAGCAGAAAAAGCAGTTTCTGTGTCAGGAATCTTACCATTTGCAAATATTGGAACAGGAGCAATGTTTGCAGGTATTATCATAGCATTATTGTCAACAGAACTTTTTATTAAAGTTTCTAGAATTAAAAAATTAAAAGTAAATTTAGGGGATAGCGTTCCACCAGCTGTTGGAAAATCTTTCAACGTTTTAATTCCAGTTATTATTGTACTATCTATATTTGCAGTAGGATCTGCATTACTATTTAACTTAACAGGAATGAATTTAATTAACTTAATTACTACATTCATTCAAGAACCACTTCGTCACATTGGAACTGGATTATGGGGATGTATCATCCTTTATTCTTTAGGAAATATGTTATGGCTTTTTGGTGTTCATCAGTCAATCATTTACAGTTCAATTTTAGAACCATTGTTAATTATTAACATTACAGAAAACATTGCAGCGTTTAACGCAGGAGAAGCAATTCCAAACATTATCAATGTATCTCAAGTAACAACATTTGGATTGATCGGAGGATCAGGATCTACAATTTGTCTTCTGATTGCAACATTTTTAGTTGGTCGTAATGCAGCTACAAGAAATGTGGCAAAATTAGCAGCAGCTCCAGGTATCTTTAATATCAATGAACCAGTTATATTTGGATATCCAATCGTATACAATATTGCAATGGCAATTCCATTTGTACTTGTACCTAGTCTTGGTATTTTAATCAGTTATATTGCTACATCTATTGGATTTATTAGTCCTTGTGTTTCTTTAGTACCTTGGACAACTCCACCATTGGTAAGTGCATTTTTAGCTACAGCTGGTGATTGGAGAGCAGTTGTTGTACAAGCACTTGTAATTGTAATTGGGGTATTGATTTATATTCCATTCGTTAAGATTAACGATAAAGTATTAGCAAAACAAGCAGAAAATTAATTTAGAGGAGGTTTTACGATGAAACATATTTTATTAGTGTGTAATGCAGGTATGTCTACTAGCATGTTAGTGAAAAAAATGCAGGATGCTGCAAAAGAAGCAAATGTAGATGTAAACATTGAAGCAAAATCTGTTACAGAAGCAAAGAAAGACCTAGAAGGTGTTCATATTATTTTATTAGGACCTCAGATTAGATACGAATTAGACAACATTAAAGCACTTGCTCCAAACATTCCGGTTGAGGCAATCAATATGCAAGATTACGGCTTGATGAACGGAAAAAAAGTATTAGAGCAGGCATTGAAAGCGATTGGTGAATAAGATGAATGAAGAATATGAAATGATATGTTTTCAAATTATATCCAACAGCGGTGCTGCAAAGTCTAACTATGTAGAGGCAATCAAAAAAGCAAAAGTTGGAAATTACGCAGAAGCGGAAGCACTGATGAAAGAGGCAGAACAGTACTTTGTAGAAGCGCACAGAGTACATGTAGATATGATTCAAAAAGAAGCTGGTGGAGAAGAAACTACATTTTCCTTGATTCTTATGCATGCAGAAGATCAAATGGCAAGCGTTGAGATGGCGAAATTAATGGCAGAGGAAATTATAGATTTACATAAGAAACTAGATAAGCTTTCTTAAAATAGTTATGTATGAGAAGTGGAGTTGAATTGATAAAATTCAGCTCCATTTTTGCTTTCCTGAAAAGGCAGATATAGAGTATAATGGATAAAAAGATAATACGAATAAATTCTGTTGAATCGGAGGATATACAAAATGAAGTTCATGCATTTAGGAGATTTGCATCTTGGTAAATCTTTGGGAGAGTTTGATTTGACAAAAGATCAAGAGTATCTGTTAAATCAGTTATTAGAGAGGATAGAAGAGCAGGCAGTGGATGCAGTATTAATTGCTGGGGATGTTTATGACAAATCCATTCCAAGTGAGGCTGCAACTAGAATGCTGAATTATTTTTTGAGTAAGTTAGCAGAGAAGAAGATTTTTGTTTATATCATAAGTGGAAATCATGATTCAGATGAAAGATTAAACTATGGAAGTGAACTCTTTGAAAAGAATCACATTTTTATCGCTACAAAATATGACGGAAAATTACATAAACATACTTTAAAAATTAGGGATGAAGAAGTTAACATTTATCTTCTGCCCTTTGTGAAAGCTTCACAAGTAAAACATTATTTGCCGGAAGCTAAAATTGAATCCTATGAGGATGCAATTCGCGCAATTCTTGAACAAGAAGAGATTGACAAAACTCGTATCAATGTGTTAGTTGCACATCAGTTTGTGATGGGAAAAAGTTTGGATCCTGAATTGGGAGGATCCGAAAGTTTAGGAACACAGAATGTAGGTATGATAGAAAAAATCGGATATGATTGTTTTGATGCCTTTGATTACGTGGCACTTGGACATATTCATTCCCCACAACAAATGGGACGAAAAGAAGTAAGATATGCAGGTTCACCACTGAAATATTCGCTTAGCGAAGTAAACAATCAAAAATCGGTTCCAATCATTACAATGGAAGAAAAGGGAACGGTTCATCTTGCGCTTATTCCGATTCAACCACTTAGAGACGTAAGACATATAAAAGGAACAATGAAAGAATTGCTAGATCAAGAAAAGGTGACCGCATCAGATGATTTTATTTATGCAACCCTTACCGATGAAGAAATAATAAGTGATGTAATGAGTATCTTTCAACAAGTGTATCCCAATACGGTAAAAATTGACTACGATAATTCACATACAAAAGAAATTGAACAGATTGATATTTCTAAGATTGCTGAAAACCGAACATTTGATGAATTGATCGGTGATTTTTACAAACAGGTATATGGTTGTGAAATTTGTGAAGAGGAAATGGATGTGATGAGAACCGTTGCAAGAGAGGCAGGTGTGTTATATGAAGCCGATTAAATTAATTATGAGTGCATTTGGACCATATGCGGAAACAGTGGAGGTAGATTTTTCTAAATTTGAGTCAAAAGGATTATTTTTGATATCAGGAGATACGGGGGCAGGGAAAACGACGATATTTGATGCAATTTGTTTTGCACTTTATGGACAAACGAGTGGAAAATTCAAAGATACCAAAAATTTGCGAAGCGAGTATGCGAAAGAAGAGACAGAAACGTATGTTGAGTTTTACTTTACACACCAAAGTAGAGCCTATCATGTGTGGAGAAGACCTGGATATGAACGGAAGAAAAAGAGAGGCAGTGGTGTTACTCTTATTAATGAGAATGCAGTTTTTTATTCGGATGATGCGGCCCCAATTGAGGGGCAAAAACAGGTGGGAAAAGCAATCAAGGATCTTCTTCGGATTGATGAGAAACAATTCAAGCAAATTGCAATGATTGCTCAGGGGGAATTTTGGTCTTTGCTAAATGCTAAGACAGAGGAAAGGACAAAAATTCTTCGGACGATTTTTCAAACAGAGGGATACAATAAAATTGAGTATACGTTAAAAGATCGGATGGATGAAAGTTACGGTCAGAAACGAAAGATAGAAAATAGCATTGTGCAATATTTTAACGACATCTTATTTGATTTGGAAAGTCCCTTATACGAAGAACTATCTGAATTACAAGATCGTTCTAAAAAAACGGAAAGTGCATGGAATCTTGACGAGATGATCCATTTAATAAGGAAAGGAATTGCGGAAGATCAAGAAAAATTGGAAGAAGCACAATCTGCTTTGAATGAAATAAAGGAGCAGTGTGATAAAAGCAGAGAAGCTCTAGTGACGGCTGAAACAAACAATGCCTTTATCCAAAAGTTTCAAGAACTGAACAAAAGAAAAGAAATTTTGGATACATACAAAGATGAAATGGATCAAAAAGAGTCGCTTCTTTCCAAACAAAAACAAGCAACCATAGAGGTCAATCCGATTTATTTGTTGTGGAAAGAAAAAAAAGTTGCGATTCTTCAAAAAGAAAAACAAATAGAAGAGAAGAAGGTTCGTGTCAATGGTGTAAGTCAAACGATGGCAGAGGCTACTCGGAAATTAGAAGAGGTGGAAAAAACAAGACCAGAGGCGGAAAAACTTCAGAAGATTGTAGATAAGATATCGGCGGAGAAAGAAAAATATGAGCAACGTGATCAATTAGATGAAGAGATTATACAACTAAAAAAAGAGGGAGAAAAGTTTTTGAATCAAGAGCAAGCTTTGCAGGAAAGAGAAGAGAGGCTTGAAGAACAGATTCGAATTTACAAAGATACTATAGCAGATTTAAAGAATGTGCCAAATGAATGGACTAAGGCAGAATTTTTGGGAAATCAGTATCAGACATTGTTAAAAGAGATTGATCAACTTCTAGATAGCAAAATACCAGAAAGGGGAAGAAAGAAGCAGGAGTTAAAGGAAAAACAAGACATTTATAAAAGAGCAAGCAACGCGTATGATCAGGCAATTCTTGCCAGAAGAGAAGCAGAACATGGGCTGGATGCATATTGGGCAGGTATATTGGCAGAAGGACTTGAAGAGGGTGTAAAATGTCCTGTTTGTGGTTCGGTTCATCATCCAGAATTAAAAAAACGTTCAACTACGGATATTACAGAGGAACAATTGGAAATGCTGAAGAATCGAGAAACCAATTTCCAAAAAGAAGAATCCAATGCAAAGGCAGAAGCAATGGCTGCACGAGCAAGGCTAACGTTGTTTGAAGATACCCTTCAAGGAGAGATTCTAAATTGTCTCAAAAATGATTTGTTTGATAAGATAGATCGAAATAAAAAACAAGAGCTTGATCAATTGGTTACGGAAATTCATCACGCAAAAACTCTTGTGAAGGAGAAGATTGATCAAAACAAAACCCTCCAAGAAACGTTGAAAACAAAGGCAGAAACCCTTTCTAAAGCGGAAGAAAATTTGAAAAAAGCACAGGAAGAGGAAACCACTCATCTAAAAAAAGTAAAGGAAGAACTGGAAAATAAAAAACAGGCAAATAGACGTGAAAAAGAGAAGAGGGAAGCAATAAGAAAGACGTTGTCGGAACTTACGTTTGATCATTGGGAAACAGCGAAGTTACAAAGAGATCAGGCTGAGAAGAAGAGAAAGTGTATTTTGGATCAAATAAAAAATATGGAGGATGCAAAGAAAAAAGCAGAGGAACAATTTGCATCGGAACGTGCTACTTTGCAGACGTTAATCGAAGCGTTGGAAGTGGATCGTGAGGAGAAAACAAACAGAGAACAGTCCCTTATTGCTGCCATGAAGGAAAAAGAATTTCAGTCTATTGAGGAGATGCAATCTTTCATTTTGACGGAACAAGAGATGGCAAAAGTGGATAAAGAAATTAGCGATTATAAGCAAAATGTAAATATAAATAAAGCGCAATTGAAGGATGCCAAAGAAAATGTAAAAGGACGCGAACAAGTTGATGTTAAAGCGTTGAAGGAACAGCATGAGCTCCAACAAAAGGAGTTGGATGTGAAGAGCAAAGCGTTCCATGTCATTGAGAATAGATTGCATGGAAACAAGGAAAAACTCAGTAAGATAGAAGCACAAGAAGATACATTAGGAAGAGTTCGAAAGGAATCAGAAATCTGTACAAGGCTTTATAATCTTGTAAAAGGAAAAACCGGAAATGGAAAGATTACCTTGGAGCAATACATTCAGGCCTCTGGGTTTGATGGAATGATTGTTGCGGCCAATCGACGGCTCCTTCCGATGAGCAATGGGCAGTATGAATTGTATCGGCAAGAAAATGCATTGGGAAAACAAAGTAGTACGTTTTTGGATTTGGAAGTACTAGATCATGCCACTGGACGAAGAAGACCAGTGGGGAATTTGTCAGGTGGAGAAAGTTTTCAGGCATCCCTTAGTTTGGCACTTGGATTGTCAGATACCATTTCTCAAAATCTTGGTGGAATTCAGATGGATGCGTTATTTATAGATGAAGGATTTGGAACGTTGGATCGCAAATCGATTGAAAGTGCAATGGATATTTTGATGCATTTATCAGGAACAAATAAGCTTGTTGGTATTATCAGTCATAGAGAAGAATTAATGGAGAATATACCACAGCAGATTCGGGTAAAAAAGACAAATCGAGGAAGTAATTTGGTGGTAGAAACGGGATTATAGTTCTTGAAAAGCTAAGTTTATAAGGAGGAGTTCTATGGAGAAACGAAGACTTAAACGCATGCTTGGAGTAGGAATCGTGGTTTCTTTTATACCAGTTTGGATTAGTTATAACGGATATATCAGATCACATACGTTTACACTTTCGGGAGCGGAGCCCATAAAGCATGAGCAGATTCAACCAATTAGTGGAAAGGTGAAAGTTAATTCGAATATAGATACAAAAGTGATTTTTACGGATGTTGAAAGCGGGAAAACATACAAGATTGGGTATTTGACACCAGGGACACATGAGACAATACAGTTGGAGCGAGGAAAATGGTATCAAGTTGAAGGAAGTGGTGAACTTACGATCAGACCGATTAATGTTCGCGTTGAATAAAAAGTAAATTAACAGTAGAAGAGGAAGAGAAAATTATGATAAAAATATTATTTGTTTGCCACGGCAATATCTTTTGCAAGTCCTGAAACCCTTGATTTATAAGGCTTTGTGGGGTGTGAGAGGTGTTTACTACACCATTACTACACCATTTTATTTTAAAAATCTGGAAGAGTCTTGATGTGATAAAAGATCAATATACGGAGGAATTATCATGGAATCAAGAATAACAGAAAACGGAATAAACTATGTACTTGTCGGAGATTATTACATATCGGAGATTGGAATGAAGGAAGAAACCAGACCAATCGGGAAATATGGAATGCTGCGAAAACAGTATTTAAAAGAACATAAGCCAGGTAGATTCAGTGTACTTGTTATTAAAGGCGAACTGGATCAGCATCTTGCAGATGTAGACGAACAGGCAAGGAATATGGTTGAGAAATTAATGAAACATTTGATGGAAGTGGAAGGTGTGACAGAAGAACTGAAACGACAAGATCAGATGGAATGGGTAAGAAAAAATAATGGTATTAAGGAAATGGCGGAAGAAATAGTGCTACGAGAATATGTTTAAAATATAGTTGAAGGGTATATTAGATATTATAATGATGTCTAATATACCCTTTTTTATAAATCAAATAATAATGGTAAAACAAAATGGGGTTGTAGTTCTTGCCATTATTATATAAATTTGATAGTATGTAAGTATAAATACTTACATACTATTTGCGAAGGAGGTAATTGTTTGATAAGTAATAATTCGAAAAAATTTTGTGGTTTACTTGCACAAATGATAAAAGAAGCAGATTTAACAAACGTTGAGTTTTACACTGCGCTCGGTATAAAAAAACCTTATTTTTATGATATTTTAAGTGGAAAAGTAAATCCACCTCCGTCTGATCGTCAATTTGCAATGTTAAAGCTACTTGACCCTACAGAAGAAGAAAGAACACTGTTTTTTGATTTGGCGGCAAAAGAACGAAATGAAGTGCCTGCTGACATTGCAAAAATTTTAGAAAATAAAGATTTACGCAGACAATTGAGAAATGGTATAGACTACGAAAAATTGCTAAAGAACGGAGAATACAAAGATGAGCGGTGATAAAAGAGAACAAGAGAGAGCAGAACTTTACCGTACAATATGGGCACTTGCTAATGAACTTAGAGGAAGCGTCGATGGTTGGGATTTTAAACAATATGTTTTAGGTATGCTGTTTTATAGATATATATCTGAAAACCTTACAACTTATCTAAACAAAGGAGAATGGGATGCAGGAAACACTGGTTTTGATTATGCCAAAATCAGCGATGAAGAAGCTTTAAGTGTTAAAGATGATATGGTGCAAGAAAAAGGCTTCTTTATTTTACCCAGCGAATTGTTTGGAAATTTATTAAACAGAATTAAAAAAGCAGAAAAAGACGCAAAGGATCAAGAAGAAAAAGACGGTAAAGAAGTAGAAGTTGCTGATTTGGATGAGAATTTAAACGAAATATTGCAATCGAACTTTAAAAATATTGAAGCCTCTGCTATCGGTAGTCCAAGTGAAGAAAACTTCAAAGGTTTGTTTGACGACATAGATGTGAACAGCAATAAACTTGGACCAACAGTTATTAAAAGAAACAAAAGGCTTAAAAGATTAATTACCGTCATCGGTGATATGAATCTTGGTAATTATCAAGATAATTCTATCGATGCTTTTGGAGACACCTATGAGTATTTAATGGGAATGTATGCTTCTAATGCCGGCAAAAGCGGCGGCGAATTTTTCACCCCACAAGAGGTATCTGAGCTTCTGACAAAAATCTCACTGCTTGATAATAACGGAAAAATGAAATCAGAAGTAAACAAAGTATACGATCCTGCTGTAGGAAGTGGCTCATTACTTTTGAAGTTTGCAAAAATTCTCGGTAAAGATAATGTCCGCAATGGATTTTTCGGCCAGGAAATCAACATCACAACTTACAATCTTTGCCGTATCAATATGTTCCTGCATGACATAGATTACGATAAATTCAGCATTGAACACGGCGATACTTTAATTGATCCTAAACATTGGGATGAAGAACCATTTGAAGCCATCGTTTCAAATCCGCCTTACTCTATTAAATGGGAAGGATCTGACAACGGAACATTGATCAACGACCCTCGTTTTTCTCCTGCCGGTGTATTGGCCCCTAAATCAAAAGCAGACTTTGCTTTTATTATGCACTGTCTGCATTGGCTTGCTACAGACGGAACAGCGGCTATTGTTTGTTTCCCTGGTATTATGTATCGTGGTGGAGCAGAACAGAAAATTAGAAAATACTTGATTGATAATAACTATATCGAATGTATTATTCAGCTGCCGGATAACCTTTTTTACGGAACAAGTATCACAACTTGTATTATGGTTCTCAAAAAATCCAAAGTCGACAACAAAACTTTGTTTATTGACGCATCAAAAGAATTTGTCAAGTCTACGAACAGCAATAAATTGGGTGACGGAGCAGCAAGCAACGAGCCTAATAACATTCAGAATATATTAAATGCTTATATCCATCGAAAGACTGAAAAGCATTTTACTGCTCTTGTTAAGCAGGAAGATATTGAAAAAGCAGATTACAATCTTTCGGTATCAACTTATGTAGAAAGCGAGGACACAAGAGAAGTTATTGATATAGCTGTCCTTAATGAGCAAATAGCTAAAATTGTTCAGCGTGAAAATGCACTGCGCACCCAAATTGATGCAATTATATCTGAAGTTGAGGTGAACTAAATGAACTTAGCAACTAAAGTGTTAAATAAACCAATTGGTTCATATGTTGCCACACTACCATTTATCGACATAAAAAAATATTTTTATGCTGAGTATGAAACTCAAGAAGATGAAGAAATGATAGGTTTACAAAATGGTGATTTTGTAGAAATTGATGCTGGTAGAATCGCGTTAAATTTTTACTGTAAAAAGTGTGAGGATTCGAGAACATTTATGTCTCCAGATAGATTGCATGCTCTTATTATTAATGAAAATCTTATTAGTATTGATACTTTCTTGCAGTGTCCTGTATGCAAAACTGAAATACAAGTGTGGTTTTTACTTGAAGTAAAGGACCTATTTACTGAAGAACCAAAAGTGAAAATTTTAAAGAGAACAGAAAAACTTTCAAAAAATGTAAGTGAATTAGAAGAAAATTCACTTGGAATATATACTGACTTACTTGAAAAAGCTATGAGAGCATCACGAGAAGGCTTTGGTGCGGGTTCTATAATATATTTGCGCAAAGTTTTTGAACAGGTGACAAGCGAAGTGGCTAAGGCTTCCGGCATTCCTACAACATATATAAATCGTCATGGTCAAAAAAAGCGAAAGAATTTTAAAGACCTTTTAACAGAAGTAGATGGTCAATGTTCTATTATCCCTGCTGAATTTTCAAATAATGGTTATAAATTGTTCGGTAAGCTTAGTGATGTAGTGCATGGTGAATACGATGAAGACATTGCATTGGAAAAATTTAGTGCGTTTTATCGTCTTGTTACAGGAATTATCGAAAATATAAAAAGCAAAGAGGAATTTAAAAGTGCTCAGCAAGCATTGGGATTATCTGAAGGTGGTGAAGAAAATGAGTAGGTTAGAACAACTTATAAGCGAATTTTGCCCTAACGGTGTTGATTATGTACATTTATGGGAAGTTACTATTTGGGATAAGCGCTTTAATAGTGTTGACAGAAAAAAGCAAAAACAAATTATTACTTATCCATATTTACTTGCATCAAATTTATTTAATTTGGAACAACCAACTGGGAATGTATTTTTGCTTTCCACAGGAGAAAAAACAGGGTGGACCAATGAAAAGTTAGCTGGTAACTATTTGTGTCAGGGCGAAGTAGTTGCTATACCTTGGGGAAAATCGAGACCTCTTAAAGAAGTTATAAAATATTATAAAGGAAAATTTGTAACAACAGATAATCGTATTGCAACATCAAATGATACAGATAAACTTTTAAATAAATATTTATATTACTGTATGATAAACCAAGGAGAGACTATTGATAAATTTTATAGAGGTTCTGGTATAAAACATCCAAACATGAACGATGTTTTGAATGTAATAATCCCTCTTCCGCCTTTACCAATACAAGAGGAAATTGTTCGCATATTGGATAAATTTGCGGAACTCACTGCGGAACTCACTGCGGAACTCACTGCAAGGAAACAGCAGTATGAGTATTATAGAGATGAATTATTAACTTCTGGAGATAATATACAATGGACACCTTTGGAGATTATTGGGCGTGTCGCAATGTGTAAACGAATAATGAAAAGTCAGACTAAATCATGTGGCAATATACCTTTTTATAAAATTGGTACTTTCGGTAAAAAACCAGATGCATTTATATCGAATGAGCTTTTTAATGAATATAAAGAAAAGTACTCTTTCCCAAAGCCGGGTTCAATTTTAATCTCTGCCGCAGGAACTATTGGAAGAACAGTTATTTATGATGGTAATCCTGCATATTACCAAGATTCTAATATTGTATGGCTCGAACATGATGAGAGTGATGTACTAAACAAATATTTGTATTATTGTTATCAATTAAAACCATGGAATATATCTAATGGAGGAACTATTTCAAGGTTGTATAACGATAATATTTTAAAAGCTAAAATTCCTATTCCATATCCGGAAGATAAGGAGAAGTCACTTGCGGAACAACAGCGCATTGTTGATATCCTTGATCGTTTCGACAGGCTTTGCAGCGATATCAGCGAGGGATTGCCTGCTGAAATTGAAGCAAGACAAAAGCAATATGAATATTACCGAGATAAGCTCTTAACTTTTAAGAAAAAGGAGGCGGCGGAAAATGAATAGTTTTGAAATTGTGGCAAGCTCTACTGAAAGTACGGTAGTAGCCGAGTATACACCCGAAAAAAGAAAAAGCACCGACTATCAAAGCGAAGCGGAGCTTGAACGGGATTTTATAAATCGCCTTGTCAGTCAGGGCTATGAATACATTACTATAAAAAGTGAGCAGGACTTAATTGACAATCTCCGTACTCAGCTTGAAAACCTGAATAACTACACCTTTTTCGATAAAGAGTGGAACGACTTTTACAACAGCATTATTTCAAATGGAAATGATGGTATTGTAGAGAAAACCCGAAAAATACAGGACGATTATCTGCAAAATCTTACACTTGATAATGGTTATGTAAAAAACATCAAACTGATAGATAAAAACAATATTCATAACAATCATTTGCAAGTAATAAACCAATATGAAGAAGGCGGCGGAAAACATGATACTCGTTACGATGCGACGATTTTAGTAAACGGATTGCCGTTGGTGCATGTTGAACTTAAAAAACGAGGAAATGCGATTCGAGAAGCATTTAATCAAATCAATCGGTATCAGCGTGACAGCTTTTGGGCAGGCAGCGGATTGTTTCAATATGTACAGTTGTTTGTAATTTCCAACGGAACACATACAAAGTATTATTCTAATACCACAAGATTTCAGCATATCAAAGACAATGCAGAGAAAAACGCTGCAAAGAAGAAAAAAACTTCCAATAGTTTTGAATTCACAAGCTATTGGGCGGATGAGAAAAACCGCACCATTCCGGACCTTGTGGATTTTACAAAAACCTTCTTTGCAAAACATACCCTGCTTAATATTTTGACTCGTTACTGTGTGTTTACATCAGAGGATTTATTGTTGGTAATGCGTCCTTATCAAATTGCAGCAACTGAAAAAATTCTAAATCGCATTATCATTTCTACCAATCTTAAAAAAACCGGCAGAGAAGAGGCAGGCGGTTATATTTGGCATACCACCGGAAGCGGTAAGACTTTAACCAGTTTTAAAACCGCACAGCTTGCTCAAGGATTGAATTTTATTGATAAAGTATTGTTTGTTGTAGACAGAAAAGATCTTGACTATCAAACAATGAAAGAATACGACAGATTTGAAAAAGGTGCTGCCAACAGCAACACCTCTACTAAAATTCTGCAAAAACAAATGGAAGATGATAATGCAAGAATCATCATCACAACCATTCAAAAGTTAGATAAATTCATATCCAAGAACAAAGAACACGAAGTTTATAAAAAACATATTGTTATGATTTTCGATGAATGCCACCGTTCTCAATTTGGAGACATGCACAAGTCGATTACAAAGCACTTTAAGAATTATCATATTTTCGGTTTTACAGGCACTCCTATTTTCGCAATAAACGCTAATAGTTCCAATGCTCCGAATATGCGTACCACAGCGCAGGTTTTCGGCGGTGAACCGGATAAAAACGGGAACAAAGTAAGACCGCTACACGCATACACTATCGTAGATGCTATTCACGATGGAAATGTACTGCCTTTTAGAATCGATTATATCAACACGATTAAAAACCCTGAGCTTTTATATGACAAGCAAGTAAAGGCAATTGACCGTGAAAAAGCTTTGCTTGATCCTAAAAGAGTATCTGAGATTACACAATACATTCTTGAACATTTTGAGCAAAAAACTTACCGTAATCAAAGCCGCTCTTATTATGACCACAAAGTGATCACAAATGTTGAAAAAATGGCGAAGTCCAAGAATAACACTGTATCAGAGAAAAAAACAACTGCCAAAGTAAATGGGTTCAACTCTATCTTTGCAGTTGCGTCTATCCCAGCCGCAATGGCATATTACAACGAATTTAAAAATCAGATGGATGAAACTAATCATAAATTAAACATTGCGACAATATTTAGTTATAATCCGAATGAAGAAGATCCAGATGACATCTTACAAGATGAAAATTTTGAAACAACCGGTCTTGATCAGACTTCACGAGATTTTCTTGACAGTGCTATTGATGATTATAATAAGCAATTTAATACTAGTTATGATACATCTGCTGATAAATTTCCGAATTATTATAAAGATGTTTCATTGCGAATGAAAAATCGTGAGATTGATTTGCTTATCGTAGTCAATATGTTTTTAACAGGATTTGATGCAACTACTCTCAACACTTTGTGGGTAGACAAAAATTTAAAAGATCATGGATTGATACAAGCGTTCTCTCGTACCAATCGTATTTTGAATTCAGTTAAAACATTCGGAAACATTGTTTGCTTTAGAAATCTTGAGACGGCTACCAATAATGCCTTAGCACTTTTTGGAGATAAAAATGCAGCAGGTATGGTTATCCTAAAAACTTACAATGAATATATGAATGGCTATGAAGACGATCACGGAAAACATATTGATGGTTATAACGAACTTGTAACCAAACTTATAACTGAGTTCCCGATAAGCAGTCAAATCGTTGGTGAGGATAATGAAAAAGAATTTATTAAATTATTCGGCCACATTTTAAAATTGAGAAACATCTTAAGATGTTTTGATGATTTTGAAAGTGATGATTCTGTACCTGTTAGAGATTTACAGGATTATCAAAGCGTTTATATTGACTTATATCAAGATTACGCTAAAAAAAGTGATGCTGAAAAAGAACAAATTAACGATGATGTTATTTTTGAAATCGAACTTATTAAGCAGGTCGAAGTAAATATTGATTATATCTTAATGCTTGTAGCTAAATATCACGAATCAAACTGTGAGGACAAAACAATTCTTGCTAACATTAACAAATCAATAGATGCAAGTGTTGAGTTGCGCAGCAAAAAAGCTCTAATTGAAGGATTTGTTGCCCAAATGACAGTAAAAACAAATGTTGAAAAGGACTGGAAAGACTTTGTCAAAAGGCAAAAAGAACAGGACTTAGAAGCAATCATCAAAGATGAAAAACTAAAACACGATGAAGCTCAAAAATTTATAGAAAACTCATTCAGAGATGGTGGGATAAAAACTACAGGAACAGATCTTGATAAAATATTACCTCCAATTTCAAGATTTTCAGGTGGTTCAAATAGGGCTTTAAAAAAACAAATTGTTATTGATAAGTTAAAAGAATTTTTTGGAAAATATTTTGGCTTAATATAATAAAAAATCCGCTATTAGATAAAAACCTAGTAGCGGATTTATTCTTAATAAGAAGGAATTTAAAACTTACAATTTCTTTTTTATTAGTATAAATATGATTTTTTAAGAAAATCATTATACGAGGTTGGTAAATTTCAAATATTTATAACAACCTAGCTCTTCGCCGTATTCTTAACTATCCTGTAAAACATTTATTGTGCTGGATAATCTATATGAATATATTAAATCCATTAAGTAAAGGAAAATGAAAAAATAATGATGGATAATACAGATTGTTGAAAACGTTATTATGTTGCAAGCAATATTAAAATTTAAGTTAGTGTCCTCGTAGTGTAAACTACTGAGGACTTTTATTTTAGAGTTTTTTAAATAATAATTTTGTGTTAAGGCAAACAATCTAAATGAATTTATGAATATAATAAACAATCTTAGGACATTTAGGTTGTATTTTCCTTGGTTATTTTACTAATTAAGAATTATAAAAAAAGTATAAAATTTTCTCGTTTCTTTTGTATTAATGCCAAGTCACTTGAATTTATTAATTACAGAGGGTTCTGAAGAGTCTTGTAATAGCAAGGACAGGAAGTGGCTAGCCATTTCCGATTTTTTGTATATTTAAGGGACCTTACCTTAAAACTTTTTTTAAAAATTATAAAAAGTTGCACAGACCTTTGGCATTGGTTTGTTGTGAATTGACTTTAATAAGTAGGAGGTTTTTAAAAAGTCCTTAACTAGCAAGGACAGGAAGTGTATATACACTTCACGGATTTTTCATTTCCATAAAAAATATTTTTTAAAACTAAATTAAAAAAATGGAGATAAAGAATTTTGTAACTTCTTGAATAGCAAGGACAGGAAGTGGCTAGCCATTTCCCAAAAATTAAAAATTTGATACCATGGGCAAATTTTAATTTTAGAGAATTTTACAACACAAGATATAACAACCTCTGTAAGAATTTCAAAGTTAAAAAATAAAGGAAGTGATGTAAAATGAATGTTTTTGATTCTGTAAAACAATCAGTTACAACAAAACAGGCTGCTGAGCAGTATGGGTTTAAACCAAATCATAGCAACTTGATCTGTTGCCCGTTTCATCGGGACCGGACACCAAGTATGAAAGTAGATGAACGATATTTTTGTTTTGGGTGTGGTGCTACAGGAGACGTCATTGATTTTGTTTCAGAAGTATTTCATTTGAATTGTACCGAAGCTGGAATAAAACTTGCAGAAGATTTTGGCATTCCATACGAATATCACGGATCAATATCTAAGAGAAAAATGCTGAAGAAGAAAATATATCAACAGACTGAAATTTCCGAAGAAGAAAAATTTAAAAAGCGGTTAGTAAAAGCCATACAGGTATGTAGTGATTATCGCAGTATGCTCATGGAACTTCAGAAAAGATTTTCACCAAAGACAATAAATGATGAGTGGGATGAACGGTTTGTTTACGTTGGAATGAAGATTCCATACTTGGAATATTATCTGGATATTCTTACATTTGGAAATCAGGAAGAACAGAAAGAATTATTAAATGATAAAGAAGAGGAGTGGGAAAAATTTGGACGAGATCTCAAAAGATATATGTCAGGAAATGGCATTGGACAAGATGCGACACATGACATCACAACAGGTTGTGAGGGAATTAAGGGATGTGTTAGATAAGACACAGCAGGGAGTAATCAAAAGCACCTGCAATAATTATCTTTGTGTTTTGAGAAACGATCCCTTAATGCAGGGAATGGTACGGCTTAATATTTTATCTCAGAGGATTGATCTGGTGAAACAACTATGGTGGGACAAAGATAACGTGACCATGACAGATGGTGATCTTGATTTCCTTTATGCGTATTTGGAAATTAATTATTCCTTATCCAATGAAAAAATGATGGAGAAAGCAATTCGAGTGATTGCCAGTAGTTATAAATATCATCCCATTCAGGAATATTTGAAAAAGCTAACATGGGATGGTGAATACAGAATTCGTTATGTATTAAAGCAATATCTTGGAGCTGACGACTCGGAGCTTGTTTATCAATGCCTTCTTCATTTTCTTTTAGGTGCGATTAAAAGGGTATTTGAACCTGGATGTAAATATGAAGAAATGCTCTGTCTTGTAGGAAGTCAGGGAGCAGGAAAATCTA
>JARIEI010000062.1 GCA_029256845.1 Ruminococcus sp.
AGAATTTCCTGGACATATTGCATGTGATAGTCGATCAAAATCAGAAATCGTCGTTCCGATGATCCATGAGGGAAGAAAAATCGGAGTTTTAGATATAGATAGTCCGATTTATAATAGATTTGATGAAGCTGATCAAACATATTTGGAGGAACTTGTGGAATTGATTATGCAATCTTGTAAGATGGATGATTGATGAGATAAATGGTTATAGAAGATGATGAAAAAAAATACAATTTATAGGAAAATATTGGAGAAGGCAAGCGAAATAGAGCAGGAAGTGATAGAAATTCGACGGGACTTTCATGCACATCCAGAACTAGGCTGGTTGGAAATGCGCACCTCAGCATTGATTGCAGAAAGATTATCTGAATTAGGATACAAAGTCATTACAGGAAAAAAGGTGTGTAAGGAAGGAACAAGAATGGGAGTTCCCGATCAAAAGGAGTTAGACGCACATTTTCATGAAATTATAACCAAGGAGAAAGATAATCGATCCTTTTCTATTACAGAGGAAATGAAAGAAGGTTATACAGGAGTTATTGGAATATTACCATGTGGACAAGGACCAGAACTTGTGTTTCGGTTTGACATTGACGCACTTCCAATCAAGGAAACAGCAAAGGAAAGTCACGTTCCAGTTCAAAAAGGGTTTAGATCACAATATGATGGAATCATGCATGCTTGTGGACATGATTGTCACGCTGCCATTGGACTTGGAGTGGCTAAGATTTTAACAGAAGTTAAAAAGGACTTGCACGGAACGATAAAACTTATTTTTCAGCCAGCGGAAGAAGGTACGAGGGGTGCTAGTGGAATTGTAGAGGCAGGTCATCTTGACAATACAGATTATTTTGTTGCGGCGCATGTATCGTCACCTTATGAGGGAATGGATACAGAATGGATACCAGGAAGCTTTGGTGCGCTTGCAACAACAAAATATACGATGATATTTACTGGGAAAAGTGCACATGCTGGGCGAGCACCAGAAGATGGAAGGAATGCTGTTTTAGCTGCTGCACATGCAGCAATAGGTGTGACTGGTATATCAAGACATAGCGAGGGAATGTCAAGAGTAAATGTAGGAAGTATTCACGGAGGAACAGGAAGAAATATTGTGGCAGACAAGGCCATACTTACGATGGAGGTAAGAGGAGAAACTACAAAGATTAATGAATATATGAGCAAACGAGCTTGTGAGGTTTGCAAAGCTGCAGCCGCCATGGAAGGATGTAGCTGTAAGATTATAAAAGATGGGTATGCACCATCTCAAATAAGCGACGATAAATTGGTAAGTCGAATTGCATATTTAGTAAACAGAGAATATCCGGCATATACCATAAAAGAACCACTTCAAGTCAAAAATTTGGATAGCGAAGATGTAGGATTTATGATGAATCAAGTACAAAAACAAGGGGGAGAGGCTACGTATATGCGTTTCATAACAAAT
This sequence comes from Ruminococcus sp., assembly GCA_029256845.1. Classification (GTDB taxonomy): domain Bacteria; phylum Bacillota; class Clostridia; order Lachnospirales; family Lachnospiraceae; genus JAHHTM01. The sequence continues at coordinate 1,448 of JARIEI010000062.1, forward strand.
ATGAAAGCACCACAACATACATCAAAGTTTGATGTGGATGAAGAGGTTTTAAAAAAAGGTATTGTTATATTTTCAGCAATTGCTGCTGAAATTTTAGGTGGATTGACTCAGTGAATAAAAGTCATTAATTTTAAATGATCTCTAAAAATAGAAAGGAGCAAAAGCATGGGATTAATAAGAAGCGTAGTACGTGCAGCAAAAGAATCAGCAAAGGGAGTTTTTTCAGATCAGTGGAAGGAGTATTTTTACTGTGAATCAATGGATACAGACACTCTTGTCGTAAGAGGAAGAAAAGTTACCTCATCCAAATCCTCCAATGCATCACAGGGAAATAACATTATCACAGATGGATCCGGAATCGTGGTGGCAGATGGACAATGTATGATCATCGTGGATCAAGGAAAAATTGTAGAAGTTTGTGCAGAACCAGGAGAATTTACATACAATGCATCAACAGAGCCAAGCATTTTCAGTGGGAAATTAGGAGAAGCAATCAACCAGGCTTTTGAAGAGTTTGGAAGACGCTTTACATTTGGAGGAGATGTAGCAAAAGATCAGCGTGTGTATTATTTTAACATCAAAGAAATCACCGATAATAAATTTGGAACAGCAAATCCATTTATGTTCCGAATTGTAGATCGAAATATTAATTTAGATACAGAAGTGTCTGTAAGATGTAATGGAATTTATTCCTATAGGATTACCAACCCACTTCGTTTTTATGCAAATGTATGTGGAAATATAGAGGGGGAATACGAACGTTCAGAAATTGATAGTCAGCTGAAAACAGAATTTATTGCCGCACTTCAGCCTGCCTTTGCAAAATTATCGGATTTAGAGTTAAGACCAGGGCAGATTCCATCTCATGCGGCAGAGTTGGAAGATGCGATGAATGAAGTTTTAACGAAAAAATGGTCAGAAAATAGAGGAATTACAGTTGTTTCTGTAGCATTAAATCCAATTACACTCAAAGAAGAAGATTTGGAAAGAATTCAACAGGTTCAGCAGATGGCAGTATACAAAGACCCAGGAATGGCGGCGGCCATGTTAGCAGGTGCACAAGCAGAAGCTATGAAAAGTGCGGCACAAAATGCAAATGGCGCGATGATGGGATTTATGGGGATGAATATGGCTACACAGGCAGGTGGTGTGAATGCACAAAATCTTTATCAAATGAGTGCAGCACAGCAAATGCAACAAGCCCAACAAATGCAGCAAATGCAGCAATCCCAGCAAATGCAACAATCCCAGCAAATGCAGCAAACACAACAATCCCAGCAACAAGGTTGGGTGTGCAGTTGTGGAACACGAAATAAGGGGAAATTCTGTATGGAATGTGGAAGTCCAAAACCAGCTGGAGAACCATTGTATCGTTGTGATAAATGCGGTTGGGAACCAGTCGATCCGAAAAATCCACCGAAATTCTGTCCGGAATGCGGGGATCCATTTAACGAGAATGACGTACAGTCATAAGAAAGAGAAAACCTCAAGAAAGCGAGGAAATATAGATGTCAGATGTACAACAATTTAAATGTCCGTCTTGTGGTGGAATAGTAGAATTCGACAGTAAAAGTCAGAAGATGAAGTGCCCGTATTGCGATACGGAATTTGAAATTGAGCAATTTAGTGGTTCAGCTGATCAGGATGACCAAAAGAAACAAGGCTGGAAAAAAGAAGAGACCGCAGGAATGAACGTTTATGTTTGTGAATCTTGCGGTGGTGAGATTATTGCAGATGAGAAACTAGGGGCATCCGATTGCCCATTTTGTGGGAATAAGATTGTATTTAAAGAGAACTTTCAAGGGGATTTAAGACCGGAGTTTGTCATTCCTTTTCAATTGGATAAAAAAGATGCAAAACAGGCATATCTTTCCCATTTAAAAGGGAAGGCATTCTTGCCAAAAGTATTCCGAGAAGAAAATCATATAGATGAAATCAAGGGGATTTATGTTCCGTTTTGGCTTTACGATGTGGATGTGAATGCAGAAGCTTCTTACAGTGGTCAAAAGACACGATCTTGGATTGCTGGAGATACGCAGTATGTAGAACAATCTCACTACAAAGTGACCAGACGAGGAAATATGAGTTTTACGCATATACCGGCTGATGGATCGAAAAATATGGCGGATGAATTGATGGAATCGATAGAGCCTTATGACTTTAAGCAGGCTGTTCCGTTTGAAACGGCATATCTGGCAGGATATCTTGCGGATCGATATGATGTCGGACCACAAGAGTGTGAAGAAAGAATCAAAGAAAGAGCAAGTAGGTGTACACAAGAGAATTTAAGAAATACGGTAAAAGGATATGATAGTGTTTCTGCTATGAATCACTTTTGTAATTTCAGAAAATTTGAACACCATTATGCATTATATCCAGTATGGATCTTAAACACTACATGGAAAAATAAAAACTACATATTTGCGATGAATGGGCAGACAGGAAAACTGGTAGGAGATTTACCAGCAGATTTTTCCGCATTTTGGAAATTCGTTGGAGTCGGAAGTGTACTATCAGGAATTGTAATTTATGCATTGTTGTGGTTATTTACATTGATTTAGGAGGAGAATTATGAAAAAGAGAAGATATATCTATCTGCTAACAGTTCTGTTATCTATTTTGATTCTCCTTCCAGTGCAGGCCAAGGATGCGGTATTAAGAGTTTCAGATCAAGCAGACTTATTAAGTGGAGAAGAGGAACATAGGTTAAAAGAGAAACTTGACAAGATCAGTAAAAAGCAAAAATTGGATATTATTGTTGTTACGGTCGATCGATTAAATGGAACTTCAGTGCAGAATTATGCAGACCAAATTTATTTTGAAAATGGATATGGTTATGGAAAAAATAAAGATGGTATTTTGTTGTTGCTTAGTATGGAAAATCGAGATTTTAGTTTCAGTACTACCGGGGATGGCGTGACTACTTTTACCGATGCAAAACTAAGGCAGATTTCCAATGCGTTTCTTCCGATGTTTAAGGAAGGTAAATATTATGATGGATTTTTAGAATATGCAAATATGTGTGAAGGTTTTTTGAAACAGACACATCAAAAAACAGTCTCACCATTATGGATTCCGGGATCCTTGTTAATTGGTTTTCTTGGTACGTTGTCCGTTGCACTTATAAAGAAATCGGCGCTAAAATCTGTAAAATTTAATCAAAGTGCATGGCAATATACAGAGGAAGGAAGTTTAAGATTAACACAGTGTGAAGATAGATTTGTCAACAAAACAGTCACTACAAGAAAAATTGTAACACAAGAAAGAGATCGTGGTGGAAGTTCTACACACATAGATCATACGGGAACAAAAAGAGGCGGTATGAGCGG
>JARIEI010000110.1 GCA_029256845.1 Ruminococcus sp.
CAATAAAAAAATCACTGCCTAAACAGTGACGCAAAAAAACAAGACCACCGTTCAAGCTTTAGTATCACAGGGCATATCAATTGCATTAAGTTATGCCTTCACGACATAGCCTGCTAACCAGCGCAAAAGTGTCTCCACCTTCTCACGGCAGCAATCTCAGGCTCTCGCCTAATCCCTGTGGTAACCTCACCTACCGAAATGTTTTACCATATTTATTCTAAATCAATTTAGAAGGGGTGTCAAGAAAAAATGTTTGCAAGATAGAAACAGTTGTACAGGTATATGCCACTGTGATATACTGTTATAGTTATAAAAAAATTAATAAAAAAGGGGGATGTTTATGGAAGCCTACACAGCGTTTGCTTTGGTTTATGACAGGTTTATGGAAGAGATTCCCTACAAAGAGTGGAACGATTATTTACTGGAACTTTTGATGGAATATGAAATCCAAGATGGCACGGTGGTAGACCTTGGATGTGGTACAGGGACGATCACAGAATTGTTGGCAGAACAAGGATTTCATATGATTGGCGTAGATGTTTCGGAAGATATGCTCTCAATTGCTATGGATAAAAAGGGCAATTCTGGTCACGATATTTTGTATCTTATGCAAGATATGAGAGAATTAGAACTTCATGGTAATGTGAATGCAGTCGTTAGTGTTTGTGATTCCATGAATTATATCTTAGAGAAGGAAGAACTCAAAGAGGTATTTCAAAGGGTTAATCAGTATTTGGATCCAAAAGGGGTATTCATCTTTGATTTTAAAACAGATTATTTTTACCGAGAAGTTCTTGGTAATCAGACAATGGCGGATACACAAGAAGATAGTAGTTATATTTGGGAAAACTACTATTATGAAGAAGAGCGGATCAATGAATATGAGCTGAGCATATTTATAGAAGATAAAGAGTTATCTAATATGCATGGACCGGTGTTTCGTAAATTTAAAGAGACCCATTTTCAAAGAGGATATTTTTTAGAGGAAATAAAGCAGGTCATTGAAGAGTCTGGACTAAAATTTATTACTGCATATGATGCATTTACTAAAAATATGCCTCGAAATGACAGTGAAAGAATATATGTAATTGCAGGAAAAGGAGCACATTCATGAAAGATTATATTGTAAGAGCAACCGCAGCAGATACGCAAATTCGTGCATTTGCTGCAACAACAACACAACTTGTAGAAATGGCAAGAGTACATCATAACACGAGCCCAGTTGCAACGGCTGCATTGGGACGTCTTCTTACGGCTGGCACAATGATGGGAAGCATGATGAAAAATGAGACAGATGTTCTCACACTTCAGGTACAGTGTGGAGGACCAATTGGAGGAATGACTGTTACAGCGGATAGTCAGGGACATGTAAAAGGATATGTGAACAACCCAGATGTAATTCTTCCACCTAAAAATGGAAAACTAGATGTGGGAGGAGCACTTGGTCCTGGGTTTCTTAATGTTATTAAAGATATGGGATTAAAAGAACCATACTCTGGTCAGACAATTTTAAGAACAGGAGAGATCGCAGAAGATCTTACTTATTATTTTGCAACATCAGAACAAGTTCCATCTTCTGTTGGACTTGGAGTTCTTATGGAGAAAGATAATACAGTAAAATGTGCAGGAGGATTTATTGTTCAAGTTATGCCATTTATAGAGGACGAAGTTCTTGATAAATTAGAAAATAATATCAAGAAGATTCAGTCTGTTACTTCTATGCTTGACAATGGACATACACCAGAAGAAATGCTAGAACATGTGTTAGAAGGACTGGATATGAAAGTGGTAGATACAATGCCAGCAGAGTTTGCATGTAACTGTTCAAAGGAAAGAATCGAAAAAGCAATTATTAGCGTTGGCAAAAAAGAAATTCAGTCTATGATTGATGATGGAGAAGAGATTGAAGTGAAATGTCATTTCTGCAATACAGCATATAAATTTACAATTGATGAATTAAAAGGACTAATAAAAAAAGCATTAAGATAGTAAGAGAGGTAGAAGAAAGATGAAACATGGATTTGTCAAAGTCGCTGCCGCTGCACCAAACATCAAAGTAGCAGATGTTGAGTACAATACGGAACAAATATGCAATTTAATAAAAAAAGCGGAAGACAATAAAGCAAAAATAGTTGTTCTTCCAGAGTTATGTCTCACAGGTTATACATGTCAAGATTTGTTTCAGCAAGAAATCTTGCTTCAGCAAGTAAAAAAAGCACTGTTAAAAGTAGCAGATTTTACCAAAGAGAAAGACATGCTTGTGTTTGTAGGACTTCCATTTGAGTTGGAAGGAAACGTATACAATGCGACTGTGGCACTAAATAGAGGGAATATTCTAGGAATCGTGACAAAGACATTTTTGTCTAATGTAGGAGCTGGTGATGAATTTCGCTATTTCACGCCAGGACCAACGTGTGCGCAAAATATTACGTTTGAAGGTAGAGAAATTCCATTTGGTCCTAAGCTTTTGTTTCAGGCAGATACAATCGAACAACTTCTTGTTTCAGCAGAACTAGGGGATGAACTTTTTGCACCAGTTTCTCCAGCTGTGGATTGTACCGCTCAAGGTGCACGGATTGTAGTAAATAGTGCGGCAAGTGTTGGGATTGTTGGAATGGATGCATATAGGAAAGAGGGACTAAAGGCACTGACATCTAGGCTTGTGTGCGGTTATGTATATGCCAATGCAGGATATGGGGAATCTACGACAGATTGCGTGTTTGACGGACAATGTTTGATCGCTGAAAATGGTAAGATTTTAAAAGAAAACAATCCATATGAAAATGAGATTATTTTCTCGGAAATTGATATCAGCAGAATTGGTTCAGAAAGAAATAAAAACCATTTGTTTTATGTTTCCAAGGAGAGGAATCTTCCAAGAATTTTATTTCATATAGAGAAGGAAAAAACATATTTAACAAGGAACATTTCAAAAAATCCATTTGTTCCAGATGATAAGGAAGAAAGAAGGAAACGTTGTGAAGAAATTTTTATGATTCAAGCACTTGGGTTGAAAAAGAGATTAGAACATACCCAGGCAAAAACCGCAGTAGTAGGAATCTCAGGAGGACTAGATTCTACACTTGCACTGCTTGTTACTGCAAAAGCGTTTGAAATGTTGGGAAAAGATAAAAAAGATATTTTAGCTATTACGATGCCTTGCTTTGGAACGACAGACCGCACCTACCAAAATGCTTGCAAGATGTCTTTATGTGTAGGGGCGCAATTACGGGAAATACGTATTGCGGATGCAGTAAATATCCATTTCAAAGACATTGAACATGATCCAAATGTGTTAGATGTGACCTATGAAAATGCGCAAGCTAGAGAAAGAACACAAGTACTTATGGATGTGGCAAATGAGTATAATGGGATGGTAATTGGAACAGGTGACTTATCAGAACTAGCACTTGGATGGGCTACATTTAATGGAGATCATATGTCTATGTACGGGGTGAATGCTTCAGTTCCAAAGACATTAATCCGTCATTTGGTGCAGTATGCAGCGGATACATCCATAGATGAGGAATTAAAGCAAGTGTTAGAGGATGTATTAAGTACACCAGTAAGTCCAGAACTTCTTCCGCCAAAGGATGGAACAATTGCACAAAAAACTGAGGATTTGGTAGGTCCTTACGAGTTGCATGACTTCTTTATGTATTATCTGCTTCGTTTTGGTTACGCACCATCGAAAGTGTTTAGAATTGCAAAAGTTGCTTTTGAAGGAAACTATGATGATCAGACAATTTTAAAATGGCTAAAAACGTTCTGCCGAAGATTTTTTAGTCAGCAGTTTAAGAGATCTTGTTTGCCAGATGGACCGAAAGTTGGTACGGTAGGAATCTCACCACGTGGTGCTTTGATGATGCCAAGTGATGCCTGTGTTTCTCTGTGGTTAAAAGACTTAGAACAAATAAAATAATCTTAAATAGTTAGGAAAACAAGCCTTTTTAGGGGCTTGTTTTTTTAGAAAAATAAGATAGAAATGTGCATTCTTTTAGAGGAGAAAAGGAATGGCAAATTGTTTTGAAAAAGCACTCGAAAGCCTTCAAATAAAGGCTTTGTGCAATATGTAAAAAAATTAACAAACAAGGAATTAGGGTTGACAGCATAATTGATAAATGCTAACATATAATATACAGAAAACAAAGTAAAAATTCACTAACTACTTATATAGGTTCATAATAGGATGAACGTTTCTACCAACTACCGTAATAGTTGACTATAAGTACAGAGAGGTGCTCTGTACCTATTAGGACGGTTACAGAGGGAAGATGGAGGCGACACTATGAATGAATCTATTTTTATTTTGCATGGAAATATTGTTTACAGTAAAAATCCAAAAGAATTACAAATTTTAGAAGACAGTTATCTTGTAGTTAAAGATGGTCTGGTAGAGGGTGTTTACGAAGTAGTTCCAGAAGCGTATACATCGTATCCGATGACAGATTATGAAGATCGTCTAATTATTCCAGGACTCGTTGATCTTCATGCACATGCACCACAATATGCGTTTCGTGGATTAGGAATGGATTTGGAATTGTTAGATTGGCTAGATACTCATACATTTCCAGAGGAAGCAAAATACAAAGATCTTGAATATGCACGGAAGGCATATGGAATTTTTGCTGATAATATGCGAAAGAGTGCAACTACAAGAGCGGTTGTATTTGGTACAATTCATCGTCAAGCAACCCTACTTCTTATGGATCTTCTAGAAAAAACAGGGCTTAATACGATGGTGGGAAAGGTGAATATGGATCGCAATAGTCCAGAGTATCTTTGCGAAGCGTCTGCGGAAGCATCTGCGTTAGAAACAGTTGAATGGATCAAAGATGTAATCCATAAAAAGTATAAACATACAAAACCAATCCTTACCCCACGCTTTACGCCTACATGTACAGATGAACTGATGGAAAAATTAAAAATGATCCAGATGCGGTATGACCTTCCAGTTCAATCTCACTTATCAGAAAATCAAGGAGAAATTGAATGGGTTAAAGAGCTCTGTCCATGGTCTGAATTTTATGGAGATGCGTATGACAAATTTGGATTATTTGGGGCAGACTGTAAGACGGTAATGGCACATTGTGTGTATTCAGGAGAGAAAGAAATACAAAGAATGAAGGAAAATGGTGTGTTTGTTGCACATTGTCCAGAGTCTAATATTAATTTATCTTCTGGTGTAGCACCAGTTAAAAAATACATCGAAGAAGGGCTTCATGTAGGAATAGGAAGTGATCTTGCAGCTGGTTCTACCGAAAATTTATTCCAAGCTATGGCATATGCTATTCAGGCGTCAAAACTACGCTGGAGATTGTTGGATGATTCCTGGAAGGCGCTTACAGTAGAAGAGGCGTTCTATATTGCTACAAAAGGTGGCGGGGAATTTTTTGGCAAGGTTGGAAGTTTTGAACCTGGATATGAATTTGACGCAATCGTATTGGATGACAAAAGACTTTTGCACCCACAACAATTGGATGTAAAAAAACGTTTGGAACGTATGATCTATTTCTCAGATGATAGAGAAGTTTTCGCAAAATATGTAGAAGGTGAAAAGTTGTTTTAAAAAGATTTAAAAGTCATGTATCACAAGGCTGAAAATATTGGAGGAAAAGCTATGGAAAAGGAACATATTGTAGGAAAGAGCATAAATCGTGTGGATGCAATAGAAAAAGTGACCGGACGTGCCAAATATGTAGATGATATCACAGATAAAGATGCATATGTGGTAAAGATTGTTCACTCAACAATTGCACATGGTTATGTAAAATCTATCGATATTTCAGAAGCAGAAAAAGTAGAAGGAGTTGTAAAAATTGTTACATGTTTTGATGTGCCAGATCTTCCATTTGGAACAGCAGGACATCCGTATTCTACAGATCCTGCACATCAGGATGTCTGTGACAGAAAGCTTCTGAATACTCATGTAAGATATTATGGAGATGATGTGGCAGCAGTAGTAGCAGAAGATGAAGTTGCAGCTGCACAGGCTGCCCGTCTTATTAAAATTGAGTATGAAGAACTTCCATTTATGTTGGATGTAGAAGATGCATTAAAAGAAGATGCACCATTAATTCACAAAGAATATGACCACAATATTTTAAAACATACCTCAATTAATAAAGGAAATTATGAGGAAGCAAGAAAAGAACCAGGCCTTATCAAGGTAGAAGGTTGGTATGAAACACCAACGGTACAGCATTGTCATATTGAAAACTTTATATGTAGTGCCTATATGGAAAAGGGAAGGATGGTTGTTACATCCTCTACACAGATTCCACATATTGTACGAAGAGTGGTTGGTCAAGCTCTTGGAATGCCTTGGGGAAAGGTAAGAGTTATTAAGCCTTATATTGGTGGTGGATTCGGAAATAAGCAGGACGTTCTTTATGAACCACTTTGTGCTTATTTAAGTATGATTTTAGGGGGACGTCTTGTAAAGCTTGAAAACTCAAGAGAGGAGACGTTTGTAAGTAACCGTGTACGTCATGCCTTTAAAGCGCATATTACTTCTTATGTTAGAGAAGACGGCACATTTGTTGCAAGAAAAATTGATCTTTATTCAAACCAAGGAGGATATGCATCTCATGGACATAGTGTAGTTGCAAAAGCGCTCGGAGCATTTCCACAGCTTTATCCTTGCGATAATGTGGAAGGCGATGCCTACACAGTTTACACAAACAGACCAGCAGCTGGAGCGATGAGAGGATATGGAATTCCACAATCTATGTTTTTATATGAATCACATGCAGATGATATCGCAAAGGTCCTTGGAATGAATCCATATGAATTTAGATTTAAGACATTGATGCCAAAAGGATATACCGATGCATTTTCAAAAAACTGCAACTATGAAGATACTTTCCGTCAAGTAATGGAAAAAGGAAATGCATATATTCACTATCTTGATAAATATGAGAAGTATAAAAATCAAACTGGCGATATTCGAAAAGGAGTTGGCCTTTCTGTATTTTGGTATAACACAGGTGTATGGCCGATTTCTTTAGAGTCTTCTTCTTGCCGTATGGTATTGAATCAAGATGGTTCGATTCAGCTTCAGTTAGGAGAAACGGAAATTGGTCAGGGAGCAGATACAGCATTTTCTCAAATGGCAGCAGAAACATTGGGAATCCCATTTGAGGATGTACATATAGTGTCCACCCAAGACACAGACCTAACTCCATTTGGTACAGGTGCATATGCATCAAGACAGACATATATTGCAGGATTTGTTATCCACCAGACAGCATCCCTTATGAAAGAACATATTTTAAATGTAGCAGTTGAACTTACAAGACAAATGAAAGATAATATGGATCTTATCAATGGAAATATTGTAAGAGTTACAGATGGAAAGGTTCTTATGAGTCTTGGTGAACTTGCAACAGAAAGATTGTATAGCCTGCAAAAGAGTGAACATATCACTGCAGAAAGTACCTATCAGATTAAAAACAATGCATATTCTTTTGGATGTACATTTGCAGAGGTTGAAGTTGATATTCCGGCATGTAAAGTGGAACTAAAAGATATTATCAATGTACATGATTGTGGACGTCTCATTAATCCGAAACTTGCACAAGCACAGGTTCATGGTGGTATGAGTATGGGAATTGGGTATGGACTTTCAGAGAAACTTATGTTTGATGAACGTACAGGAAAAGCATTGAATAACAACCTTCTTGATTATAAATTATCTACGATGATGGATCATCCGCATTTGGAAGGTCAGTTTATCGAAAATTATGAACCAACAAGTGCATATGGAACAAAATCTTTGGGAGAGCCACCTGCATGTTCAGTAGCACCAGCCATTAGAAACGCAATCTTAAATGCGACGGGAGTTGCAATCAATGAACTTCCATTAAATCCACATATCTTATTTAAGCGTTTTAAAGAAGAAGGATTAATTTAGGTTAGAGAGAAATGAAGGAGGATACACAAAATGTATGATATAAAAGCATTATATGAGGCGGAGAGTGTGTCTCATGCAGTACAACTTCTTTTAGAGCATGAAGATGCGGACATTATTGCTGGAGGTAGTGATGTTCTTGTGCAGATGCGTGAAGGAAGACGTGCAGGAAAAGAATTGGTAAGTATTTATGGTTTGGATGAGCTTCGAGGAGTATCTATGGAAGAGGATGGTACGATCCGTATTGGCTCCCTTACAAGTTTTTCACATATTACGAAGGATCCAATTATTCAAAAATATATCAATGTTCTAGGAGAAGCGGTGGATATGGTCGGTGGACCACAGATCAGAAATATTGGTACCATTGGTGGAAACACATGTAATGGTGTAACATCTGCCGATTCTGCATCTACTTTACACGCATGGGACGCGGTTGTTGAGATAGCAGGACCAGAAGGAATTCGTAGAGAATCCATTCATGATTTCTATATTAAAGCCAAAAAAGTAGACTTAAGACCAGGGGAATTACAGGTAGCTATTTTAATTCCAAAAGAGTCTTATGAAGGATATTATGGAAATTATATTAAATACGCAATGAGAAATGCAATGGATATTGCTACATTGGGATGTTCAGTCAATGTAAAATTGTCAGAAGATAAAACGATCATGGAAGATGTTAGAATTGCATATGGCGTAGCTGGACCGGTACCACTTCGTGCAACGCATGCGGAAGAAACAGGACGTGGAAAAGCGGTCTGTGAAGAGACCTTTGAGCAGGTGGCAGCAGCCGTTCTTCAAGATATTGCTCCACGTGATAGCTGGAGAGCAAGTAAAGCGTTCCGTGAGCATATCGCACAGGTTCTTTGTAAACGTGCATTAAAAGAATCAGTAAGACTTGCAGGAGGTGCGATCAATGAGTAAACAGTTTAAACAAATACATTGTACAATCAATGGAAAAGAAAGAGACGTGGTAGTTGATGTGAGAGCTTCTCTTACAGACCTTTTAAGAAATGATTTTACACTGACAAGTGTAAAGAAAGGATGCGAAGTAGGAGAGTGTGGAGCATGTACAGTCCTGATTGATGGAGAAGCCTTTAACTCTTGTATTTATCTTGCTGTGTGGGCGGATGGAAAAGAAATCCTTACATTAGAGGGGTTAATGGGACCACATGGAGAATTATCAGATATACAGCAAGCCTTCATTGATGAAACAGCTGTACAGTGCGGATTTTGTATTCCAGGATTTATCATGAGTGCGTCGGAAATATTAGAATCGGGCAAGTTGTATACAAGAAAAGAGCTTCGTAAATTGTTGTCAGGCCATCTGTGTAGATGTACAGGATATGAAAATATACTAAATGCGGTAGAAAAGACGATGTACAAACGTCTTGGACTAGAACTGCCAGAGTATTTACAGGATTTATCTGTTAAATAGTGGATAAAAATAGAAAAATAGGGTAACAAAAAAGTGAGGACACAGATCCTCACTTTTTATATTCATACCTATCAAAATTCCTAAAAAACTAATACCTATCTGATTTATTTTGTGATTCTCGTACCTGTATTTCCAAGAATACCGTCTTTTGCTTTTTCAAGCAATGTAATAAGTGCCTGGCGTCCTGGTTTAGATTCTGCAAATTCTACAGCCGCTTGTACTTTTGGTAACATAGATCCAGGAGCGAAATGTCCTTCTTCCATATACTGTTTTGCTTCATCTACAGAAATATCATCCAGCCATTTTTCGTTTGGTTTTCCATAGTTGATAGCAACTTTTTCTACTGCTGTAAGAATAATAAGAAAATCTGCATCAAGTTCACGCGCAAGTAAGCTACTTGCAAAGTCTTTGTCAATAACAGAACCGATTCCTTTTAGTTTGTTGCCGTCGCGGTAAACAGGGATTCCACCACCACCACAAGCGATTACAAGATCACCGGCATCTACCATAGAACGAATGGTTCCAATTTCAACGATTTCTTGTGGTTTTGGAGATGCAACAACACGTCGATATCCACGACCGGCATCTTCTTTCATAATGTATCCATTTTTTTCGGAAAGTTCATCAGCCTGTTCTTTGGTAAGAAATTTTCCGATTGGTTTACTTGGATTAAGAAATGCAGGATCTTCTTTATCCACACGAACTTGTGTAATCATTGTGGCAACAGGAATATCTAGAATTCCACGATTTAACAGCTCTTCTCGAAGTGCATTTTGAAGATCATATCCAATATAAGCTTGACTCATGGCAACGCTTACAGAAAGTGGAATGGTAGGTTGTGAAGGATCTTCGTGTTTTAAAGCCATCATAGCGTTATTAACCATTCCGACTTGTGGTCCATTCCCATGGGCTACAACAACTTCACAACCTTCTTCGATTAAATCTACGATTGCAGAAGCTGTGATTTTAACAGCTTCCATTTGTTCGGCAAGATTGCTTCCTAACGCATTTCCGCCAAGAGCAATGACAATACGTTTTTTATCAGCCATTTGAATGTCCTCCCATATGAGATTGTTATAGATAACGATTATTTGCCAACATATGCGATTGTTTCAACTTCACATAGAACACCTTTTGGTAATCCTTTTACAGCGACACAAGAACGTGCTGGATTTCCAACGAAGTATTTTCCATATACTGCGTTAAAAGCAGCGAAATCATTCATGTCTGCAAGGAAACAAGTTGTTTTAATTACATTTTTAAAGTCTACACCCTGACTTTCAAGAAGTGCAGAGATGTTTTTCATAACCTGTTCTGCTTGCTCTTCAATTGTAGTACCAACAACTTCACCAGTTTCTGCGCAAAGAGGGATTGCTCCTGAAAAGAATGCAAGATCGTTTACAACGATTCCTTGAGAGTATGGTCCGATTGCTGCTGGTGCATTTTTTGTATCAACATATTTTAACATTTTATATTCCTCCAATTTGTTAGTAGATTAAATAGAGGGAACTTAGCATAGGATGCGTTCGTTCCCTTAAAAGTTATTTTAAAAAATCTTATTTAAAAACTCTAGGTGTAGATTTTTCTTCTAATTTCTTTAAAACATCAGCTGGATCTGCAAATTTTGCAAGGAAGATCATAGCTGCGATAACATAAGGTTTGTAGCTAGCTTCTTTGTAAAGTGGGTTTCTGTAACGATCGAATACAGAAGCATCAACTTCACCTTCTTCACAACTTAAACCAGTAATGTCAGCTGGTAAGCAGTGCATGTAAAGTGCTTTTCCATCTTTTGTTGTAGCCATAAGTTCTTCTGTACAAGCCCAATCTTTGTGGTTTGCGTTCTGAGCAAGAAGTTCTTTTTCAAGAGCTGCGATACCTTCTGTGTCGCCATTTCCATAAAGTTCTGTACGTTTTTCCATAGCAGCAAATGGAGCCCAGCTCTTAGGATATACGATGTCAGCATCTTTGAATGCATCAGCCATGTCATTTGTTTTTCTAAATGAACCGCCTGATTTTTTCGCATTTTCTGCTGCAACTTCTTCAACTTCTGGGAATACTTCGTATCCTTCTGGATGAGCAAGAACAACATCCATACCGAAACGTGTCATAAGTCCGATGATACCTTGTGGAACAGAAAGTGGTTTACCATAAGATGGAGAGTAAGCCCATGTCATAGCAAGTTTTTTACCTTTCAAGTTTTCAACACCACCGAATTCATGGATGATGTGAAGCATATCAGCCATAGCCTGTGTAGGGTGGTCGATATCACACTGAAGGTTTACAAGAGTTGGTTTTTGCTCAAGAATACCATCTTTATTTCCCTGTGTTACAGAGTCAACAACTTCATGCATATATTTATTTCCTTTTCCAATATACATGTCATCACGAATACCAATAACATCAGCCATGAAAGAAATCATGTTTGCTGTTTCACGAACCGTTTCGCCATGAGCAATCTGAGATTTTCCTTCATCAAGATCTTGAACTTCAAGACCTAAAAGGTTACAAGCAGATGCGAAAGAGAAACGTGTACGTGTAGAATTATCACGGAATAAAGAGATTCCAAGTCCGCTTTCAAATACTTTAGTAGAAATGTTATTTTCTCTCATGTAACGAAGTGCATCAGCTACAGTAAATACAGCTTCAATTTCATCATCCGTTTTTTCCCATGTTAAGAAAAAATCTCCATTGTACATATCTTTAAAGTTAAGGGCATTGAGTTTATCAATATAATCTTGTAATGTTTTCATAAATAAATCCTCCTGATTATGTATAATTTCTTTGGGGGTGCTAGGACCAAACCATGGCAAATCTAGTCCTAGCAAGTTAAGATGAATAACTTTTTTAAATTATTTGCAGTAGATTGTTGGAAGTGCAGCATATACAGCAGCGCAAACTACTAAATCCTGTTTCCATGTTTTCTCATTTGGAGCATGAGCCTGAGCCTCAGCACCAGGTCCAAAACCGATACAAGGGATACCGTTTCTACCCATGATAGATACACCGTTTGTTGAGAAAGTCCATTTATCTGTCAATGGACGAGCTTTTCTCATTTCAACTGTTTCAGCGCTACCAATTCTTTCGTCTCCATATAAACCTTTATAAGCTTCTTCTAATGCTTTTGTTACGGCATGATCCTCAGGAATTACCCATGTAGGGAAGTAACATTCGATTGGATATACACATCCTGTATAAGATGGACGATCATAGTCATACATAGATACAGTAACATCATCACCATATTTTTGTACGCTAGGAAGTGCACGAATTTCATCTAAACAGCTTTCCCATGTCTCACCAGCTGTCATACGACGGTCAAGAGATACAGAACAAGAATCAGCTACAGCACAACGGCTTGGAGAAGTATAGAAAATCTGAGAAGTTGTAACGGTACCTCTTCCAAGGAAGTTTGCTTCTTTCCAGTCAGGATTGTATTTTTCGTCTAACATTTTTACAAGACCTTTGATTTCTGTATCGTCAGCTGCATCGTTTTCATTTAATGCACGAACATCCTGAAGAATGTCAGCCATCTTATAAATTGCGTTGTCTCCACGTTCTGGAGCAGAACCATGGCAAGATACACCTTTTACATCGATGCGAATTTCCATACGTCCACGTTGTCCACGATAGATTCCACCGTCTGTAGGTTCTGTAGATACGACAAATTCTGGACGAACTTTATCTTCGTTGATGATGTATTGCCAGCAAAGTCCATCACAATCTTCTTCCTGAACAGTTCCTGTAACTAAGACTGTGTATTTGTCGCTAAGAAGTCCGAGATCTTTCATGATTTTTGCACCGTATACTGCAGATACGATACCACCACATTGATCAGATGTACCACGTCCACCGATTTCTTCATCAGATTCGAATCCTTCATATGGATCAAAAGTCCAGTTATCTAAGTTACCGATACCAACTGTATCAATATGAGCGTCAAATCCAATTAATGTTTCACCAGTTCCCATGTAACCAAGAACATTACCTTGTGGATCAATTTCAACTTTGTCGAAGTCTAATTTTCTCATTTCTTCCGCGATGCGATCAATGTGTGCTTTTTCATCACAGCTTTCTCCAGGGAATTTTACAATGTCACGTAAAAATTTTGTCATGTCTGCTTCATAATTTTTTGCAGCTTCTTTGATTTTGTTGAAATCCATAATCATAGTCTCCTTTTTAGAATAAATTGATTTATTTTAAGTTCAAATAAATTCTTTGATTAACGTTCGTTTCCATCCCAAACAATTGATTTATATCGTTCAGGGTCTGTGTCACCTTCTGTAGAGAAGAGAAGTACTTTTGAATTTTCATCAAGTCCTAAGTGGTCTCTTAATTCTTTGTATTCATCCATAAGCATAATACATGCTAATGTTCCAAATGGAGCAGCACCAGATTCACCAGATGTGATTGCTGGATCTCCTTTGATTGGAGCAGCGAGCATTCTCATACCTTTTGCAGCTACCCAGTCAGGAGTTGCAATAAAGGTATCTACATGGTTTTTCAAAATATCCCAAGAAATGGTGTTTGGTTCGCCGCAAGCAAGACCAGCCATAATTGTTACCATGTCACCGCCAACAAACTGAATGCTTCCATCACCTACAGTAGCGCCTTTGTAAAGACAGGCAGCTGGTTCTGCTTCTACAACAACAACTTTTGGTGGATTTTCAGGATAACGATTTGCGAAGTATCCTTGAACAGCTCCGGCAAGAGAACCAACACCAGCCTGAATAAAGACATGCGTAGGTCTATCACATCCATATTGCTCTTGTAATTGTTCGTTGGCTTCCATTGCCATCGTTCCATAACCTTGCATAATCCAAGCTGGGATTTCTTCGTATCCATCCCACGCAGTATCCTGTACCATGATACCATGCTCTGTCTTTTCAGCCATTGCATTTGCCATACGTACACATTCATCGTAGTTTACTTCTTCGATTGTAGCCTGTGCGTTTTCAGCAAGAATGTTGTTCAGACGAGTTTGTGTGGATCCTTTTGGCATAAGAACAACAGATTTTTGACCAAGTTTATTTGCTGCCCAGGCAACCCCACGTCCATGGTTACCATCTGTAGCTGTAAAGAATGTAGCCTGACCAAATTCTTCTTTTAATTCTTTTGATGTTAATACTTCATATGGCAATTCACTTACATCTTTTCCAAGTTCTTTTGCGATATAACGAGCCATTGCGAAAGAACCACCGAGAACCTTAAATGCATTTAGTCCAAATCGATAAGATTCATCTTTTACGTAAACTTCCTTTAAGCCTAAAAGATCTGCCATTTTTTCGAGCTTTGTAAGTGGTGTAACACTGTATTGAGGGAAACTTTTGTGAAAAGCTCTTGCTTTTTCTACTTCAGAAAGTCCCATAACCTTTAATTGTGCATCGTCTGTTTTTGGCATCGTATTTACAGACCATTTAATTGATTCCATTTGATAAAAACCTCCTTGATATTTGTAGAATCTACAGGGGAGATATTAATTATCGTACACATGTCTTCGACACGTATGAATGTATAGCTATTTCCCTGCATCCATGTAGCTATAAAGTGTGAATTTTGAAATTCCTAAAAGAGAAGCAATTTTATCACCGGATTTTGTGATCAAAAATGCACCTGCATTATTTAGATATTGTACGACTGCAACTTTATCATCTTTTGTCATAAGTGCTACCGGTTTGCCGACAAGAGCGAGCGCCTGTTCAATCAATGTATCAAGCAACTCATTTACATTGTGTGTAATCTTTGGCGGTTGTTTGGATTTGGTATTATCTTTTTCAGAAGAATCGGTGCTTACTAATGACTGAATTGCATGATCAATCGTAAGTAGTGCAGTAATATCATAATTTAGAGATAATATGTAAGAAATTGTATCTTGCTCATCTCGAATATACATGGTGCTAGACTTAAGAATTCTTCCGTCATCTGTCTTTGTAAGGTAGGAAAGACGATCTTGAATCTTAGATGGATGGTGACTTAAGGTCTCTAGAACAATGCTAGAAGGTCCATCCCCTAGTTCACGATTGGAAACATGGCCGTTCTCAATATATACAATTGAATTGTCAAGATCCTTCGCTTTTAAATCGTGGATTACGATTTCGCAAGAAGAACCAAATTGAGCGGCAATGCCGTGTGCGATTTGCTTCAACAAACTTAACTGGTGATCCATAGTCTTTACTCCTTTCATATGAGAGTGAGAATCCGCTTCTAAAGTTTCAATTTCTTAGGAAATTTCATTCGCCCTTAATCTCATAATAACATAAAAAAAAATAAATTCAATAGTTTTTCTAAAAAATTTTTAGGTAACCTAATTTTTTTTTAGAAACCTTATTGCAAATGTAATATATTAGTGTTATTCTATATATTATAAAGGGAGTCATAATGATGATATATAATGTAGGGAAAATTTTTATCACATTTGTACGACCAAAAAGAATATACAAAATATAGTGCGACGTGCAAGGGGAAATCTCTTGTAGAATTTGTATACCTTTGATGATTTCAAAGAGAAAAAAGAAAAGGAGACAAAAAACTATGTTAATTTTAGGAAATGGACGAGTGGTCACACGTGACGAGAAAAAACCTTACCTAGAAAATGGTGCGGTGGCAATCGAAGGAACGAAGATTTCGATGGTCGGAACAGTAGAAGAAGTAAAAGCAGCCTATCCAGGAGCAGAGTTTATGGATGTAAAAGGGAAGGTGATTATGCCAGCATTTATCAATGCCCATGAACATATTTACAGTGCCTTTGCTCGAGGAATTTCAGTGAATGGATATGACCCAAAAGGATTCCTTGACATTTTAGATGGAATGTGGTGGACAATTGACCGGAACCTCACACTTCAGGATACGTATTTGAGTGCAATGGCAACGTATATTGACTGTATTAAGAATGGAGTTACGACAGTATTTGATCATCATGCTAGTTTTGGATCTATACGTGATTCTTTGTTCCATATTGAAAAAGCAGCGAAAGAGACGGGAGTACGTTCTTGTCTTTGCTATGAGATTTCGGATCGAGATGGAATGGATAAAGCAAGAGAATCTGTAATGGAAAATGCAGCGTTTATCAAACATGCTTTAAAAGATGATACTGGTATGATCGCAGGTATGATGGGAATGCATGCACAGTTTACGATTTCTGATGAGACAATGGAACTTGCAGCAGCAAATAAACCGGATGAGGTTGGATATCATATTCATGTTGCAGAAGGAATTGAAGATCTTCATCATTGTCTGAAACATTATGGAAAACGCATTGTGGATCGTTTGATGGATCATGAAATTTTAGGAGAAAAAACACTTCTTGGACATTGTATTTACATTAATAGTCATGAGATGGATCTTATTAAAGAAACAGGAACTATGGTAGTTCATAATCCGGAATCAAACATGGGGAATGCATGTGGATGCCCTCCAACAATGGAATTGGTACATCGAGGAATTTTAACAGGACTTGGAACAGATGGTTATACACATGATATGTTAGAGTCTTATAAGGTGGCAAATGTATTGCATAAACATCATTTGTGTGATCCAACTACTGCATGGGGAGAAGTACCACAGATGTTATTTGATGGAAATGTTAAGATTGCAGAACGTTATTTCAAACAAGATCTTGGTATTTTAAGAGAAGGTGCAGCGGCAGATGTGATTGTTGTTGATTATGATCCACTTACACCATTTGGTGCAGATAATGTGAATGGACATATCTTATTTGGAATGACAGGAAGCAATGTTGTTACGACGATTGCGAACGGAAAAGTACTTATGAAAGACAGAGAGCTACAGTTTATAGATGAAGCCAAAGTAAAAGCTGATTGCAGACAGGCAGCAGCCGCACTTTGGAATCGAATCAATTCATAAATTGACAGGTTTGGGAGGAAATATAAATGAGTGATATTATGACACCAATGCCTTTTGGGCAACTACTTGATTGGATCTTAACAGAACATAAAAAATCAGGAACTGTTTTTGGGGAAAGAAAAGCATACGTTGTAAATGAAAAAAATAACAGAACTATTTTTGGACGTAATTTAGAGACACCACTTGGACCAGCAGCGGGTCCAAATACACAGCTTACACAAAATATAGTAGCTGCCTATTATACAGGAAGTCGTTTTTTTGAATTAAAAACTGTTCAGGTTATGGATGGAGCGGAACTTGCAGCCTGCATTAATAAACCATGTATTGTGGCAGAAGACGAATGTTATAACTGTGAATGGTCTACGGAACTTTATGTTCCACAAGCTATGGAAGAATACATAAAAGCATGGTTCCTTTTGAAAGTTCTTTCCAAAGAATTTGGACTTGGAAGTCCAGATGGATTTCAGTTCAATATCAGTGTAGGATATGATTTGGCAGGAATCAAATCAGAAAAAATTGACAACTTCCTTAATACAATGAAAGAAGCAAAAGATTCTGAAGTATTCCAATCATGCAAACAGTATCTGTTAGATCATATAGATTTGTTTGAAAACGTAACAAAAGAAGATATAGAAGCAATCAATTCAGATATTTGTAATTCAGTGACAATCTCAACGCTTCACGGATGTCCACCACAAGAAATTGAAAGAATTGCAATGCACCTTATCACAGAAAAGGATATAACACATTTATTAAATGTAATCCAACCTTGCTAGGATATGAATTTGCAAGAAAAACTATGGATGATATGGGATATGATTACATTGTCTTTGGTGATTTCCATTTTAAGGATGACTTGCAGTATGTGGATGCAGTTCCAATGTTGACAAGACTTATGAACGTTTGTGAAGAACGAAATCTTCAGTTTGGAGTAAAAATCACAAACACATTCCCAGTTGATGTAAAACAAAATGAACTTCCAAGTGAAGAGATGTATATGTCAGGAAAATCTTTGTATCCATTATCCATTGCCCTTGCAGCAAAACTGGCAAAAGAATTTGATGGTAAGCTTCGTATTTCCTATTCAGGAGGAGCAGATTTCTTTAACATTAAAGGAATTGTGGATGCAGGAATCTGGCCAGTAACAGTTGCAACAACACTTTTAAAACCAGGCGGATATGAGAGAATGATCCAGATGGCAAAAGAGGTAGAAGGTGTGAATACTGTCTTTGA
>JARIEI010000086.1 GCA_029256845.1 Ruminococcus sp.
CTTCTAGTTCTTGAACAAAGAGTTTTGCGCCTTGTGACACTTTTTCCAAAATTGCTTCTTCTTGTTCACGATACTTTTCATAAGAAGTAACAACAATCCAGTCGTTTTCTTTGATTTCGTCAAACCCTATTTTCTGCCATTCCATATCTTTCATGGTTCGATTTATTTTATCATTTTCTTCTCCAAAAATACAGAGAGAAATTGGATTTGTTTCTACTTTTGGAAAAACAGTAAGCTTCCACTCGCTATCATGAAACACGTTCTCCTGCTTGTCTACCAATGCAAGTTGTACTTTTACTGTTGTTCTTTGTGTTGTCTTAGGTAATTTCACAGGTACATATCCCTGGAATTTGCTGTCACAAGATAAAATCTGAGCAGGCATTTCCCCAACCGCTAAAATAGAATCACTTTGGACAACCTGATAAACGATCTTTGTTCCTTCAGGAATCTCTTCCTTATCGTTGCAAATCCATGCTTCCACTTGTATTTCTTCGTCCTCGAAGCCTGTAAAACGGTCACACCGTAAATCTGTCATAAGTGGTGTAAGAGCATCTCGATAGGCAAAAAATCCTTCTTTTGGATTTCGATCCACATCCATAATCGTTTTCATCCAACCTGCTGGAAATGCATCAATAAACAAATGATATGCAAATGAATTCATGCGTCCATCCCTACGAAAAGCTTTTGTCATCAGTGCAATGGCCTCTGCTTGATAGGTTTGACTTGTTTTTACCCAATCTTCCATTTTCTTTTGCGTATCATAGAAGAAATAGTGGAATCCTCCGGTTTGTGCACCTTTAATGACTGTTGGGTTCCACTCCTCTTCTTTTTCCAACCATTCTTTTGGATAATATTTTTTCATCACGGAAACATCTTCCAATGCTTCAATTCCGAATTCTCCACATCCATAATGCCAGCCTTCTTTTACTGGCAACCAATATCCTTTATGAAGTTTTCCTACATCCAATCCGTGTCCGTTATACCAACAAGTATAACAATGATTGTCTGGGAATCCTTTGGATGGTGGCTCGTAATCTCCGTCAATCGGTTTGATCACTCGATCTGGGTTTAACAATTTTAGAGAAATATCCGCAGCTACAAAAAACTGCTCCATTTCTTCTCTTGTCAGATTTCTATGTGGTTTATTGTGTGCATTTGGCATCGGCTCATTCATGTAACTTGCAATCACACAACACGCATGAGAACGAATGAGATGTTCCATCTCTTGTACTTGGCGTAATCCTTCTACAAATTGATTTCTTCTAAGAGCCGCAAACATAGGAAGATCGGTCTGTATCATCAATCCAAGTCGATCGCACAATTGATAAATTTCTGGCTGTACTGGTCTTTGTGTTAAGCGTAAGAAGTTCATATTGCAGACTTTTGCAAGTAATAAATCATTCAAAAGTTGTTCCCAGTCCTCGTGAAGGACACATTGCTGCTCATGCCCCATGGTATTGGCTCCACGAAGACGAATTTGTCTTCCATTTAAATAAAACTTTCCTTTTGGATTTGAAGTTTCATCCATAGTAAAGGAACGCATTCCAAAGGTTACAATCTGACAATCTATTGTTTCTTCCTTTTGATTTAGGATGGAGACATGACACTGATACAACCATGGTGTTTCCAAGTCCCAACGTCTACAATCTTTCATTTGAAATGGAATTTTAAAATAATTGATTCCTTTTTCTGCAAGCATCGGGATTCCCATTTGGTATCTGCCTTCTGCCTTGACTTTTGCCTCTGTCAAGGTGTCTCCCATCCCAACTTGTAATGCAGTTTCTGGAATATAAATTTTATTTTCAAAAACAGTCGCTTCAAAGTTTTGTCCATATACAGAAAAACAAAGTTTTACTGGAAACTCTCCTACATCACAACTATACATTTCCACCCACAATTCTGCTTCTTCTTTCTCAACAAGTGGACGAACAAACAAATCTTTTATAAAAATCTTCTCTCTTGCTTCAATGAAAACATCTTGCCAGATTCCCATTCCAGGTGGACAATGGTGCCATCCATCTAGTGGATCATCATACCCAAGACCTGTGGCTGCATAGAATTTGTCACCCGTATGCATTGCTCCACCATGTTCGCTTATATTTCCCATATG
>JARIEI010000069.1 GCA_029256845.1 Ruminococcus sp.
GGAATAGTAGGAATCTTTTATGTAAATCCATATGTTCAAGCAACTGTAGCAGAAATTTATGTAAGTAATAAAGCAAATGCGCTAGAAGAAGGATATATTCGATAGCGAATTAAAAAAGAGTGGAAACGTTGAATAAAACGATTTCCACTCTTTTTTTATGCACAAAAATGAATAAAATATCGGCAAAATGTAAAAAAATACAAAAATAATATTTACAAATGCATAATTATGCATTATAATGCGCTCATAACAACAAGCTACATCGAAAGAAAAGAGGGAAAATGTTATGAAAAAATTTTTATCAATTTTATTAACAGGAGTTTTATTAGTAGGAGCGCTTACAGGATGTCAAAGTCAGAAAGATGCTACAGAAGGAAAAGCTTCGAAGCCAGAAAATAGATTGGAACAAATTAAAGCATCTGGAAAACTTGTGATGGGAACATCTCCGGATTTTGCACCATCGGAATTTATCGATAATACATCTGGAAAATCGGTTTATGTAGGATCTGATATTGAACTTGCTAAATATATAGCAGATTCGCTTGGAGTTGAGTTAGAAATAAAAGCAATGGAATTTTCAGCAATTCAACAGGCAATCCAGTCAGGAACCATCGATATTGGAATTGCAGGTTTTGCTTATTCTGAAAAACGTGCAGAGGCAATGGGGTTGACAGAGAAATTTAATATTGATTCGAATGGTTCTTATCAAGGACTTATGGTATTGAAAGAAAATGCAAAGAAATACAATACGAAAGAATCATTTTCAGGGAAAAAGGTTGTTGCACAAAATGCTTCTTTGCAGCAAAGTCTTGTAGAGAGTCAGCTCCCAAAAGACGTGGTATTTCAGCCAGTTACAAGTACATCGGATGGGGTTATGATGGTAATCACTGGAAAAGCAGATGCAATGGCGGTCGATTCAGATAATGCGAAAAATCTCATGCAAAATTATGCAGAAGCTGGAATGGCAGAGTTTCAATTTCAGTATGAAGGTGACGGAAATGTTGCAGCAGTAAAAAAAGGAGAAACAGAACTTTTAGAAGCAATCAATCAGATTATTGCAGAAGTAAATGAAAAAGGATTGTACGAAAAATGGACCGAGGAGGCAAGAGAATTAGCAGATCACTTAGGAATTGCGATGGAAGAATAAATCCAAGAAAAGGGTTGTAATCAATAAGAAAGGTGTCAAAGGAAATGAGTGAATTTTTTGTAGTGACCGCAAAAATGTGGAAAGAATACTCTAGTTTATTTATAAGCGGTCTAGGTATGACGTTATTTATGGGGTTATTAACGGTTGCCATTAGTACGGTGTCTGGATCTATCATGGCATTGATGAGAAGAAGTGAATTTGGAATTGGATCTTTCAAACCATTTCGACTGGTTGCTACGGTTTACGTAGAAATTATAAGAGGGACGCCAATTTTACTTCAACTGTATTTTTTCTATTTTATGCTACCACAGTGGCTTCCATTTTTAGAATTAAGTGAGTTTACTTGTGTACTTGTTGCATGTTGTGTAAATTCTACTGCATATGTGTGTGAAATTGTTCGGGCAGGAATACAGGCTGTGGATAAAGGGCAGACAGAAGCAGCTCGCTCATTAGGTTTGAACGCTACTCAAACACTTTTAAAAGTAGTTCTTCCACAGGCAGTAAAAAATATTCTTCCTGCACTATGTAATGAATTTATTGCAGTTATTAAGGAAACATCATTGGCCTCTACCTTCTTTATTGGAGAATTAATGACGCAGTTCAAGACAATTAACGGATTTACTTATCGCGTATTAGAGCCATTAACAATTGTTGGATTGATTTATTTTGTTCTGACATTTGGATTATCAAAATTAATTACACTATTAGAAAGGAAGTTGAATGCTGGTGAGTGCTAAGAAAGAAATTATTCGAGTAGAAAACCTATACAAGTCTTTTGGAAAATTACAAGTCTTAAAAGGGGTAACGGAACAAATTAATCAAGGAGAGGTTGTCTCAATCATTGGTCCATCTGGTGGAGGAAAAAGTACATTTCTTCGTTGTCTGAATCTTTTAGAAGAACCAACAAAAGGACATATTTATTTTGAAGGGACTGATATTACAGATAAAAAGGTAAATATCAATCTTCATCGTCAAAAGATGGGAATGGTTTTTCAACACTTTAATGTGTTCCCCAATATGACAGTTGGGGAAAATATATCGATGGCTCCTGTTTTACTTGGAAAGAAAACAAAAGCGCAAGCACAAGAAATGGTGGGAGAGTTGTTAAATCGTGTAGGACTTTATGAGAAAATGAAAGAATATCCAAACAAGCTCTCTGGAGGGCAAAAACAACGTCTTGCAATTGTAAGAGCTCTTGCAATGGAACCAGAAGTGATGTTATTTGATGAACCAACCTCTGCATTGGATCCCGAAATGGTGGGAGAGGTTCTCCAAGTAATCAAAGAGTTGGTTCATACAGGTATGACAACGGTCATTGTAACCCATGAAATGGGATTTGCCAAAGAAGTATCCGATCGAGTGTTCTTTATGGATGGCGGAGTGATCGCAGAAAAAGGAACACCAGAAGAAGTGTTTGAAAATCCACAAAATCCAAGAACGAAAGAATTTTTAGGAAAAGTTCTTTATTAAATAGCGAAGGGAGTTAAAATATGACCGAAGAGAAGGAAGTTTATCTTGATTATATAGAAACAAAAAAGAAACGTTGCATGATGATTGCGGATAAAATATGGGATTTTGCAGAACTTTCTCTTCGAGAATATGAATCAGCAAAGTTGTATGACAAAGTACTTACGGAGGAAGGATTTCAGGTGGAGCATCCTTTTTGTGGAATTGAAACAGCATTTCGAGCTTCCTATGGTTCAGGAAAACCTGTTATAGGAATTTTAGCAGAGTATGATGCATTAACAGGACTATCACAAGAAGCGGGAAAGACGGTTCGCATAGAAAAGGAAACGAGTGGAAATGGGCATGGCTGTGGACATCACTTATTAGGAGCGGGTTCTATGGCGGCAGCACTTATAGTAAAACACTATTTAGAAGAGAAAGGGCCAGGAAGTGGAACGATTATTCTTTACGGATGTCCAGGAGAAGAAGGGGCAGCTACGAAAGCTTTCATGGCAAGAGATGGGGTTTTTAACGAATGTGATGTGGCACTGACCTGGCATCCTGCCGATGTCAATCAGGTTACATCTGGTTCTTGTAA
>JARIEI010000155.1 GCA_029256845.1 Ruminococcus sp.
TCTCCAAAATTTCCATAAACAAGTTCATCTACAGAAATAGCATCATTCTCGTTCACAATCGGTACAACATTCATTCGAAGAAGTTCTTGAAAAGTCTGACGTGCCTTTTTCTTGCATTCTTCATTTAATATTGACTCCTTTGTAAGGAGAACTTGTGCGGTAAGCTGACTATATTCATTAAAAAGTTTTTCATAAATCATCATAAGTCGTGCTTGTCCTACCGCTGCACATGCTTGCTTCTCAGCTTCTGTAGCCGGCCTATGCTTCAATCCTATAGCACTTCTTCCCACACCTACGGCACCCGATGATACTACAATAATCTCTTTCCCCTGATTTCTTAAATTAGTCAGAATCCGTACAAATTTTTCAAGTTTATATAAATTAATATTTCCTGTTTCACTGTATGTGATCGTCGAAGTACCCACTTTGATTACAATACGTTTTTTTGCAGCTAATAAACTTTTACGATCCATTTTTACTTTCTCCACTCATTCCTTTTTATTGCGCATTTTTGTAAATTTGATAAATGTCTTCTTTCCCAATATGTTTTATAATTCCAATTGTTCTTTTTCCGTAGAAGCTGCATTTCTCTGCAAGTTCTCTATACTGTTCTTCCAAAGGTTCCACTCCAAGCTCTCTAAGAGAAATTGGCATATGGATGGAAGTATAAAAAGCTTCCATTTCCTTAATGCCTTGCATTGCATCCACTTTATCATTTCCTGTGTTTGCACATTTCATCACATTCCTTGCAAATTGAGCAAATCGGCTTGGGGCTTCTTCTATCACATACCGTGCCCAGCTTCCCCAAATAGCAGCAAGACCAGCTCCATGTGCCACATCAAACATTCCCCCTAGCTCGTGCTCTAATTGGTGACTTGACCAGTCTCCACCTTCTGTACCACAACCAGTAAGCCCATTATGAGACAAACTTCCTGCCCACATAATTTCTGCTCTGGCCTCATAATTGTTGGGATCATGCAAAAGAATTTTCGCATTTTTCATTACAACCCGAATTAAATCTTCCGCAATTTTATCCGTCAATTCCATAGGTGATACCTTTGTAAAATACCGCTCCATTGTGTGCATCATAATATCTACACATCCACACATGGTCTGATATTCTGGAAGTGTCATCGTAAGTTCTGGATTTAAAATTGCAAACTTTGCGCGGCAATACTCTGTATTGCATCCTCTCTTAAGCCATCCCTTTTCATTCGTAATGACAGAAGAATTGCTCATTTCTGATCCAGCCGCAGCAATTGTAAGAATAACTCCAATTGGCAAGCAAGCTTTTGGGACACGTGTTTTTTCATAAAAATCCCATACATCTCCTTCGTTTGCCATTCCATAACCAATGGCTTTTGCAGAATCAATTACGCTTCCGCCACCGACCGCAAGAATAAAATCAACCTGCTCTTTTTTGCACAACTCAATCCCCTGGTAAACCAAAGATAGACGAGGGTTTGGAACAACTCCTCCCAAAGTTACATAAGAAATCTTTTCCGACTCAAGAGACGCAAGAATTCGATCAAGGAGTCCCGTCTTTTTTACACTTCCACTTCCGTAATGAACCAATACTTTTTTGCATCCGGTTTCCTTGATAAGTCTGCCAACTTGCTCCTCTGATTTCTTTCCAAAAACAATCTGTGTTGGTGTGTAATATTGAAAGTTCTCCATCATCATTTCTCCTTTATTTTTTATAGATATCCTGAACCAATAAGTCTACATTTTCTTCTTTTGTAGCCCAGCTTGTGCAAATGCGGACACAACTTGTTCTTTCATCCACTCTGTGATCATAAGACAACGAATATTTTTTACTAAGTTCTTCGATCTTTTCATCCGGCATCAGAACAAAGAGCTGATTTGTAGGGCTATCTACTAGAAAGTCGTATCCCATTTTTGTTAATGCTTGTTTGATTTTCTCAGCCATGGCATTTGCGTGTTCACTGATTTTAAAATATAGCCCATCTTTAAGTAACTCATAAAATTGAATTCCGAGCAATCTTCCTTTGGCAAGCAATCCACCCTTTTGTTTAATAATATAGCGAAAATCCTCTTTTAATGCCGGATTGGAAATGACGATTGCTTCTCCAAAAAGAGCCCCTATTTTTGTTCCACCAATATAAAATGCATCACATAATTTTGCAATAGATGGCAGATCCAAATCATTTCCTTTTGCCGTAAGACCATATCCAAGGCGGGCTCCATCTATGTAAAGATAAAGTCCATTTTTCTTACAGACCTCTGACAAATCTTCCAATTCTTTTTTGGAATAGATGGTTCCTACTTCCGTTGGATTTGATATATACACCATCTTCGGCTGTACTGTATGCTCCGGTGTATCACATTCTACGTGGAGACGATACGCTTCTTCTACCTGATCTGGCGTAACCTTTCCATCTGTGGAAGGAAGTGCCAATACTTTATGTCCGCAGCCTTCGATGGCACCTGTCTCATGTACATTGATATGACCAAGCTCTGCACATAAAACACCTTGATGTGGACGAAGTGCAGAAGCAATAAGTGTTAAATTCGTTTGGGTTCCTCCTACAAGAAACTGTACGTATAATTCTGGATTTCCACAAAGATCACAGATTAAATTTCTCGCTTTTTCGCAGTATTCATCATGACCATATCCTGCTGACTGGACCATATTTGTATTAGAAATTGCATCTAATACATTTTGATGTGCACCTTCGTTATAATCACAATTAAAATAAATCATCTTTACACTTACTCCCTTTTTCAAAAAATCTAATTTATTATACTACTTTCCACCGAAAATGAACAGTATTTTCTTACCAGTTAGTTCACAGTTTCTTTCATAAAACGAAGGGCATTTTCCCACATGATTTTATCAATTTGACGTTCTGTAATTCCTTTTTTCCGAAAAGCCTCCCATAGAAGCGGCATATCTTTTACACTGTTGACCCAGTTTTCTCTTATTGGATTTTCAAACCCATCAAAATCACTACCTAGCGCAACTAATTCTTCTCCTCCTTTATCCATCATATAACTTGCATGCTCTGCAATATCCTCTACTTTTGCAATTCCGTCTTCTTTCAAAAAGCAAGGATAAAAATTAAGTCCAGATACTCCCCCGTTTTCTCCAAGCATTTTTAGCATATGATCCGAAAGATTTCTTGGATGCTTACATAATCCTCTTGCATTCGAATGCGATGCACATACTGGCATTTTGCTATATTTGATACAATCATAAAAGCCACCATCCGACAAATGTGATACATCAATCATCATTTTCCGTTCATTCATTCGAGAAATCGTCTCAATCCCAAATGCAGTCAACCCTTTTTGCATAATCGTAGAATCTGTACTGTTGGGATATCCAATACAATTGGGGTAATTCCATGTTAATGTAATTAAGCGAACTCCATGATCATATAACACATTTATTCGATCTAGATTATTATTTAATACGCCACCTTCTTCAACTGTTTTCCATGCAACAATCTTCCCTTCTCTCAAAAACTGCTTTGCCTCTTGATAGGAAGTTGCAACCATTAACTTTTGGGTTTGCTCTTTCTCCATGCGATCTGTCATCTTTAAAACATCTGCATAAGCTTGATCCCAGGTTGATTTACGAATTCCACCGCTTACCTTTGCTTGTTCCTTCTGTTCCTTCGTCCATTCACTCTCATAAGAAATGGCGTCTACAAAACAAGCAAAAAACTGAATTATTGTTTGTGCTTCTTCCATAGATGGCACATCTACACAAAGATGATTTTTTCGCAGTGTTTCATTTTTTCTTTCCATCAAACAGCTAATTGTATCACAATGCATATCAATATAAGACATTCGTATTCTCCTTTAAAACATAACATGTATAGGTTTCCATATTTTTACATATGCTAGAAACATCTGAAAATGATTATAACATAAAAAGGAGTGCTTATGAAACCAAGAATCGGAATCGTCATCTGTGGAATAAAAGAATCTAGCCAATACGTCTCAAACGCTTATATCCAATCTATTCGCTATGCCGGAGGGCTTCCTTTACTACTGCCCCTTGTACGCTCCAATCAACTTTTAGCAGAGTATATCCATTTATGTGATGGTTTTCTATTTTGCGGGGGACAAGATATTACTCCTCTTCTATTTGGAGAAGCGCCTATTGATGGAATTGGAAAAACAAGTGTTTCCCTAGATTTATTTCAAATTCGCCTCATGAAATCAGTCTTAGATACAAAGAAACCTATTCTGGCTATCTGTCGAGGTATGCAAGTATTAAATGTTGCCTGTGGTGGTACTTTATATCAGAATCTTCTTTCTTGTGAAAAACCGTTTTACAATCATATGCAAGATAGCCAGTCCCGTTCTGATGTCAGCCACTTTATCAAAACCGAACGAAATTGCAACCTGCAAACTTATATTGGTACCAAGCTTAAAGTAAATAGCTTTCACCATCAGGCCGTGCATACCCTCGGATCTCATCTGCGCATATGCGCCTCCTCATCTGATCAGCTTATAGAGGCAATTGAAATGCCACAGCACCCCTTTGCCATAGGAGTACAGTGGCATCCCGAAAGTATGTATCGTTCTTCGCCTGAAATGAGAAATCTGTTTCGCGAATTTATTTTACATTGTGAAACCAATCGCCAATCTTCATACTCGATTGTACCAAAATAATAACAATATCATATGCGCAATGAACATAGCTGGCAATCCAATTGAAAACTTCTTCTGCCGTGTTTTATGGTGGAACATATGCATGGCCAGCAAGCCACCTGCTGCTCCTCCTACAAAAGAAAGTCCCATTAACGTTTCTGTGGAAATCCGCCATTTTCTTTTTTTCGCTTTTTGTTTGTCAAAAGCAAATACCAAAAACGTAATCCCATTTACAAGCACAAAATAGCTATACAGCATTGTGTTCATAAACATCTTTTACTTCCTTTCGTTTTCTCCATATGGTAAGTAAACACACACAAATTGTAGCACCTGCCCCAACAGACATACAAACTCTATAATCAATAACGTCTCCTAAAACACCAACCAACAACGTCAAAACACTGCTCATTCCAAAAAATAAAATTTCCTGGAACGCATTGACCCTTGCACGCATACGGTCTGGAATGTATTTTTGTACAGCGGCTTCTCGCCATGTTCCGCTATTCACACCAAGAAAACCGCAAATTGCTCGATTGACAAGCATAAATGGATAAGAGGTCCACAAAAGTATCATATCCATGATGGCGTAAAAATTATAAACCCCAAAACAAAAGCCGAACAACTTCTTTTCTGGAATTTTAACACGATAATTTAAGATGCCTCCAAACATTCTTCCCAAAAATTCAGCAACCGAAAAGAAGGCATACATTCCTACCGTAAAACCTTTTGTAGCTCGGAAAAATGCAACCAATAAAGGGGCACACCCTTGTGCTACTCCGTTTGACACGGAAGTATATAAAATAATCTGTAACAGTCCTTGTTCCTTTTGTATATATCTTACCCCTTCTATCAAATCTTCCTTCCACAATGCAAAAGAAAACTTCTTTCCTTCCAAATGATCTTCTTCTTGAACTTTCATTCGACTTTCTACAAGTGCTGCAACAAGGGACAGTCCTCCTTGCATGATCAAAATCCCTTCCACCTTAATCCAATCCATAAGCACTGCAGCTAATGGTGTCATAAGAACCGTAAGAAATGGATACAACATGGCCGATACTGCATATCCTTTCTGCTCCATTCCCTTTGGAATCACATTTGGATAAATGCTATTATAAGCTAGGGAATCAAAACATCCAAGACAGGCTAACACGAGAGAAAATACAAGATATCCACTATAGGAAAAGGGATGGCTGATCAAATAAAATCCCGCTAAAGTGTACATCACCCCATTTATCAAGTCTCCTCCAACAAGAAATGGCTTCCGATGAAAGCGATCTAGGATTGGAGCCGCAAAAAGTGGTACAAAAAATCGTGGAATAAACTGTACCGCTAGAATCAACGCAGAGGCAAATGTACTTCCTGTTTCATCAAATACCAAAAATGATAATGCAAAATCTCCTGCGATCCATCCAACCGATCCGAAAATAGTCGCCACCGTTAATAAGATATAATCTCTTGTCCACAATGTTTGTTTCATATCTTTTCCCCTCCTTTAGATATAAAGAAAAGCTGTAGCAACTCCTTTTCTACAGCTTCCTAACGCTCCATTCGTACACAAGAAAATTCTAATCTATCTGTATGATGTTTGCAAGTTTTTTTATTAAAATACAATTCCAAATGCTTGAAAGAGTACGCCCCATAAAACACTAGTCCCATATAGTATAACCATAATCCATATGCTTTCACGTGTATTTTTGTTCTCTTTAAAAAGAACAAGCAGTCCAACTCCAGCACTCACTAAAAGCCCACTTAGCATTGGGCCTGTACCAATGATTCCTTCTAAGTATAGTTGTGTAATCACTACAGATGCACCACAATTCGGAATCAAACCTACGAACGCTGCAATCATTTCCCCTAGAATTGGAGTATCCGAAAAGATACTAGACACCCTCTCCGCTCCGATTCCTTCTACAATCACCTCAATCAGAAGCGTTATAATGGTAATGAAAATCCAAACACGTAAAGAATGTTTAAATGCATTCTTTAAAACACCTTCCTTATGATCACAACAACTGGTACATACTTCCACCTGACCCTTTGCTAATGGAACAGGAACCCTTTCCTTTTTTCGAAGCCAGCCAAACGTTAATTCGATCAAAAATCCCGTAATCATTCCAATCATCACCTTTGTAACGACAATTGCTACAATCGTACGCACTGGCACTCTTTCTGATATTAAAATCGGTAGCATCTCATCTGATGTAGACATATAAACCGAAATCAGTGTTCCTAGTGTTAGAACTCTACCAACATAAAAGTAGGATGCTGCTGCAGAAAATCCACATTGCGGAAAGGCTCCGCAGATACTTCCCCAAACAGGTCCTACTTTTCCTGCATTTTGAATTAATTTTTGCGTCCTGGCACTTGACATCTGTTCTAGAAGTCCCATCACCAAGTACGTTAGAAATAAAAAAGGAAATAGTTTCAAGCTATGATGCATTATGTGATGAACTATTTCCGCTAAAAACTCAGACATAATCTCCTACCTTCTTATGCAAATCATTTTAAAACCGTATTCTTTAGATTATAGTCCTTTTTTTTCATATGTCAAATAAATTGCTTGATTAAGATGCATACTCATCCAACACACCTTTTAGTGCTGCTAAAGAACTAGTATGTACTCGTTCTACAACTGTATTCTGTCCTTTTACCTCATTTAACGCTGCTTTTAACATTTTATGTGACACTGTGTTTGTAAAAAGTACCATAAGATCTGGACATCCAATTTTAAGCTTTCCTGATGTTTTTGCAAATACCTTTGCTTTGCATTTATAAGATTGACACAAATCTTTATATTGTCTTACCATACCTTCGTTTCCACCAACAATAACTATACTCATTTTATCCTCCTTTCGGTTAGTTTAAGCTAACCTTTGTGTAAATAAATAACGGTATAATTACCGCTATTTGTTGTGCCTTTTGAATTAACTTACATAGTTAGTTGTATCTAACTTATGGAACAATTATACAAAACTACATTCTTATTTGCAACCACTTTTTTTCTAAAATCACCTAGTTAATGATTTGTTTTTATCACTTACCTTATTTGCAGGCCATATAGAAAAGATTCCGATGAAAGCTCCTAACATACCAAACCAAATCCATCCAAACCCAAGGTCATTTAACGGAATAAATGACAACCATTTTTCAAGTATTCCCAGTGGAACACCTGCTTGTTCCATTCCATTTAGGAACGAAATGATCCATGTAAATAACATTCCCAAAACATAAACCATACGGCGATTCTTAATTTGTTTTTTGAAGAAAGACAAAACAATCAAAACAATTGTAACGGGATAAATCATTACCAAAATTGGTAGGGAGATTGCAATCAACTGGTCTAATCCCACATTTGCTACAACAAAACTAAATCCACAAACAAGAGCAATAATTCTTTTGTAGGTCCACTTTTCTGGCAAAATAGCTGAAAAATAATTTGCAAAAGAAGATGTAAGCCCAATTGCAGTAGAAAAACATGCCAAAAGAACTGCCACTCCAAGCACAATTCCTCCCGCATTCCCTAAAAGATGATTGGTTACTGCATGAAGAAGAGCTCCACCATTTTTAAAGGATGTATTTGTGATTGCTCCTACATATGCCAACATAAAGTATACAATCGACAAAAAGGCGGCTGCCCCCAAGCCACAAATTCCTGTATATTTGGCTATTGCTTTCTTATCTTTTATCCCGTAGCCTTGGAGCGCATGAATTACAATGATTGCAAACGCAAGTCCAGCCGGGCCATCCAATGCATTATACCCTTCAATCATTCCTTGAAAGAAAGGACTGGTCTTATAAACTC
This sequence comes from Ruminococcus sp., assembly GCA_029256845.1. Lineage (GTDB taxonomy): Bacteria > Bacillota > Clostridia > Lachnospirales > Lachnospiraceae > JAHHTM01. Next base: position 8,429 of record JARIEI010000155.1, read on the forward strand.
CTGACGGTTTCATCATTTGACCAAACGCAATGCTTCCATTTCCATCACTATTTATGAATGCAGCAATGAAAATTATGAGTATACTAAGTAATAAAAATGGGGTTAAAATTTTTCCAACCACATCGATCAGATGATTTGGATTACTACTTAGATAATACGTAACAAGAAAAAATGCTGCTGTAAAAATGAGTAGCACCATTCTTTTTGCATCTGGATCAATGTAAGGAAAAACTGCTATTTCAAAAGATACATTGGCAGTTCTTGGCAATCCAAAAAATGGGCCAATCAGTAAATATACACTCATGGAAAAAAACAATGCAAATTTTCTTCCTACCAATCCCCCCAGATCATCAATGCTCGTTCCCGCCATGACAATTGCCATAATTCCTAAAACCGCAATTCCAACATCCGTAACAATAAACCCGACTAATGCCTGGAGAAAATGATCTCCTGCCAATTGTCCCATAGCGGGTGGAAAAATCATATTTCCCGCTCCAAAAAAAATTGCAAATAACATCATTGAAACTGCTGTTATTTGCACTTTATTTATTTTTTTCATGTTTCAATACCCTGCTTTCCATTTGTCTATTGTCCATAATATCGTAAATGGGACAATATATCAACTATAATCTACTTTCGCGTAAGATCACACCGCAGGAAAATCCAAACCAGTCTTTGTGTTCGATTGCCATTTTTTGTAAACTTGTCAAATCATTTCTTGTATAATCTGCATTTGTAGGAAACAACGTTCTCATTGCAAGTTGACTATTATCAAATGAGCAAAGGACTTCAAATCTTTTTGCAAATTTTAGAATTTTCGAATGTTCTTTTAGATGCATGACCATTTTAGGATATAATAACCAAGTGTAACACACATACGCCTTCCACTTATATTCTGGAAAATACTGTTCAAAAAATGCAGAAGCCATTTGCATGGAATGATCCACTGAGTGTTCGGAAAGATCTTCCCCCTCTTGTATATGACAACTTAAAACTGGCGTTCCTTCTGGTAAAATAGACTGGTATCGGTTGAAAAGTTCCAAATCAGAATTCTTATCCTTCTCTCCACCAAAATAAACCATCTTTGTTTTTTCAAACTGCATACAACCAAGTTTAAAAATATTTCCTTGAAAAATAGAACGATACCATTCTACCTCTTCTTCACTAACTTCCATTTTGTTGGTTCGCCGATAATGAAGATTACACCTAAGAGAAACATCCCGAAATGTATCAAAAATAATTGAATCTGGAATATTGTTCGCTTTATATACATCGTATGCCTGAACTAAGAGATAAGTAATTACTACAAGTCTTGTAAATGGATCTTTGGTACATAATGTAAACACATCCTCCGTTTTTTCATAAGCGGTTCTAGACAACTCTTTTATCTGCGCCTCATGATTTTCGATGTAGTCCATAATTGCTTTTTCAATATTCTCATCAAATTTTAGTTCTAGTAATAATTGTCTAAATGTCATTCTTCGACTCCTTGTAATTGAAAATCCTTTGCTATTATAACATTTTCAATGAAAAAGGCAATCATTTACCCTTTAAAATTTCTTCCGTAGGCAAAATAAGAATGTATTAGACTAGAAAGCTCGCCTATGATAATCAACCCTAATACAATAAACCTATCTTTTCCATCCCAAAAACCAAGAACCGGAAGACACATGAGCATACATACACCACCTGCTATCAGAATCTTTCTTATTCTTCGGTAGTACGTATATTTCTTTTCTGACATATTCTCCGGCAGATAATCTTCTGTATTGACCGCCTCACAACATACCATCATCCCATATCTTGTTCCATAACGATAGGCCTTGTATTCAATCCCGTCAATGGTAAAATGGGGAGTCATTCCTTCTTTTGTAATAACAAGGTTCAACTGGTTTTCCTCCCCATATTTACAAAGTGATTCTGTAAATTCTGCTTGGTTCATGCACATATTATCCGGCATAAATGTAAACGTTCTTATTTGTTCTGAATTTCTTACCTGTTTATAATCATCGAATACTTTCACAAAAACAGAACCTAAACTTTCCGCCTTTCTCATCTCCTCTAGATAATAATCTACATCAAGGTCTGATAAATTTTCTTCCTTTATTCGATCACAAAATTTTAATGCGGCCTCAAGTTCTTTCGCTTCCTGCTGAAGTCTTATTTTCTGACTTTTTATCATCTCTGGAAGTTGCTTTTTTCCTTCCAAAAGATGGCGGATTTCCTCTATAGAAACACCTAGTTTCCGAAATAAGATAATCTGTTTTATTGTTTGGATATCCTCTTTTGAATAATTTCGATAAGCATTCATCTTATTTCTTTTCGGATGAATAAGACCCTCCTTCTCATAGTAACGAATGTTCTGTCGATCAATTCCTGTTATGTTTTCTACTTCTTTAATTGATGCCATTTTGTTAACTCCTTTCCTTTTGATAACTGGATCATAAGGGATATAGTCACTATACAGTCAAGTTTTTTCTGCAATTAGATTAAAAAAGCGGTATATAACATCGTTGCTTCTACTAAAAATACAAAAAGGAGAATACCATTTACAATCCACTGATATTGTTCGGTTGTTAAAAGAATCTTAGAATGCATCATCAAGTACTTTACTTTGTTATTTCTACTTACTAACAGAATGAGTACCTGTATTGCCGGATAAATCATAAGATAAAAACTACTGCTAACTTCATCAATATAATTGCCCGCTGAAATGTGGGATGGGATTGGTTTGTTTATAAAAATCATAGCTATAAGCGTGACAGCGCAGGTTAAAACAAAAATAAGTTTCTCCAAAGTTTTACTAATTTTCATGTTCTTTTTCTCCATATTTCTTGCCGATCGATGATGTATATATGAGATCAAGAACAAGCATCAAAACAATCAACACAAGGCTGATTATTCCTGCTAATTGCCCTTTCAATAAGCAACAAATCACCACAATAACCGCCCCTGTTATCATCATAGCAATTCCGCCAAACTTCTGACTCTTCTTCCAAGTAATCTCATTTTTCATACTTCCAGTTGTACGAATACCAATAATTGAATTCTTCTTTAATTTTGGCATAATATTTCCAATTATAATAAGAGCAATTCCTAAACTCCCCATTCCAAGTTGTTCTATACTAATGCTAACTTTTGAAAGATGATCCACTTTGTGTACTGCTGTATATAAAATATAGCAATTAAGTATGTTAAATAAAATCAAAAAAAGAATCCCATTTAAAATCATACTTTTCTCGTTGTTTTTTCCAAATCTTTCTTTTTTTCTTACAATTTTTGCCATCCATATCATAAATAATCCAAATAGGATTATCATGATCGGTAATATGAGTGTTTCGTATTTACTCCCCCATCGTGTTACCTGTCCATCAACTCCATAGTGTGCTGGGATTTGATCTGGAAGAATTGACAACGAACTCATAGCAAATAAAAGAGGTAGAAACATTACTATATAATATAATACTTTGGTCTTCTTTGACATAATTATTCTCCTTTCAGTTGATTAATCCATACAATTGCTTCTTCAAGAATCGAAAGATTTAATTCATAATAAATAAAATTTTTGTGTCTCGTCTCATATATCAAATCTGCTTTTTTCAACTTTGATAAATGATATGACAATGCCTGAGGGCTCATATCAAGTTCTTCTGCTAGATCACCAGAACTTATTTTTCCCTCCTTCAGTTTCATCAAAATCTTTCTCCCCGTTTCACTTGCAAGTGCACTCAAGACCTTATTTACAGACACTTTGTCACCTCTTTTCCTTACCATTTATTATATTCTCTTGTCTTTTCCAATGCAATATCTATTTCAAATTATTTTTAAATAGTTTTCCATTACAACAAAAATGCAGCGCTATCTCGTAGCAACTGCATTTCATAAAATCTATTTTTTTATTTAAGAGAGTAACTTATTTCCTCCGTGTCAATATAGCTCCAATCACACAACCAATAAACGCAAATGGTGCCAGTCTGACAAATAGCCATTCAAATGAATGAATCCCAACACCAATGACTGCTGTTTCAGGGTTGTCATAATTCCAATTCATATAAGATCCATTAATAATAAACAAAAAGACAAATATAGTCACTATAGCTACACATGCTGAAATAAATAACCAATGAATTATCTTTTGCTTTTGAGATTTCTTTCGTACTAATTGTAAATTAATCACTTCCAGTTTTTCTGAAATGGATTTCAATTCATTTGGTGTTGATTCCTCAATTTCTTCACCTAACAAAGTACTAACTGGTGTTTCAAATACTTCTGATAAAGAAATCAGCATATTAGAATCAGGAACCGATAATCCTTGTTCCCATTTGGAAACTGTTTGTCGAACTACATTTAACTTGATTGCAAGTTCTTCTTGAGAAAGACCTTTGGACTTCCTAATCGTTTTGATGTTTTCATTTAGCATATAGCACACACTCCTTTCTTTTCTGCCTTCATTATATGTTTGCCTCCCCATTTTCACAAGCAACACAAATTAACATTGATAGTCATAAATAAAGAATTTCATTACTGCTTGCTGTCCTTTGATATGAAATATGTGCTCCTTTTCTAATCGCCTTTCCATTCCTTGATGTTCATAAAAACCATAATTACAGCTTGTGTCTGTAAACAAATAAAATTCTTTCAGTTTTTCCTGCTTCATGTAATCCAGTGTTGCTTGAAACAGCAATTTCCCAATTCCTCTCCCCCTACATGAAGAACTTACAGCAAATAAGGCGAGTTCTGCCGGATAAATTTTGTTGTTTTCATTCAGTAATTGCTTATCTATTCCATTGACGCTACCAAAAATTCTTGAAACATTCCGCCCCTCTTTTGAGCTATATAAGGACAGTATCGATTTTATCTGTAACATTTTATTTGAAAGAAGACATTTATGTTTAGCGATATTGTTAGCTAATATAATACCTTCCACATTCCCGTCCATTACAGCTACTCTTGAAAATGTGTAGTTTGTTAGACAACTGCTTAAAAATACCCTTGCTAACTTAATTGCTGTTTTAGGACTGCTAAAATCATCATAATGCCATGTTTCCCTAATAATCGTTTCTAAAGCTTTAAAATCTTGTTTTTGATATTCACGTAATTCTATTTGCATTGTTTTTCTCCTTGTTTTCATCATTCATATTATGTATGATAAAGTATACAGTAACTGTAATGTCAATAAGGAGTTCTAAGAAAATGAGAAAAGAGATTAAACGGCTAACAACTGCGCAATTTGCAAAACTACATGAAGTAAATAAACGTACATTACACTATTATGATGAAATCGGTCTTTTCCGTCCACTCACAAAATCTGATAATGGCTATCGCTATTATGATGTTTCACAAAGTATAGATTTTGAATATATCCGTATGTTGAAAGAATTAAATATGAGTATTGAAGAAATTGAAACATATCGAAAAAATCCTACACCTGCTGATTTCTTAAAAATTGTAAATGAGAAAGAACTAGAAGTTGATAAGAAAATTCAAAGGCTGAAAGATATAAAAACTGCCATACAGCGCAAGAAAGAGCAAATAATTTTTTGTGAAACGTTACAGGAACAGGAACTCAGAATTGAAAACTGTAAATCGGAAAGGCTTTTGGTCTATCCACATGATTTCTCAGAAGATGATATAACACAAATTTTCTCTCATTTGAAAGATATATGGGGAATGGAACAGATACGAATGGGAATTGGAAGTTTTATTTTGCTTGATAATGTGTATAAGATGAACTTCAATAAATACGAGGGAATATACACGATTGCCCTAAACAAAAAATCTGTTCCGAATAGTTTTATAAAACCACAAGGAAAATATCTCTGTGGTTATCAAAAGGGCAAATGGGATAAATTACCAACCTTATATCAACAGATGCTTGATTATGCCCATGAAAATAATCTACAACTTACTGGCTATGCTTATGAAGTCGGCTTGAACGATTTTGTAATTTCTAACGAAGCTGATTATATTACAAAAATTATGATTAAGATTGATGAAAAACCTTGACTTTACAGTTAGTGTATAGTTTATACTTATCTTCATCGGCGTAATATTGTCTATAATTGCATTCTATTTTACTGAAAATATTTTAACAGTAGCAATTTTGATTGTTTTAGGTCTTTTATTATCTATTAGTTGGATCATCGAACTAATAACAACAATATATTATGAAAAGAAACAGCAAGGAGAGGAATTTTAATGATGACGAAATTATTACTACTGGCAGGAGTTGTTCTTGCAAAAATTTTAATAGCAAAAGGTGTAGCATTACTGCTTATTATATTGTCATTTATGTTCAAAGGTAAGCAATTACAGAAATCAACTAACTATGAAAAGAACCTATGAGGCATTTACGTTTTCATTATCCTTATATGGAGACATAATTAAATACTTATTGAAGCATTAATATCCAGTCTAAAAAAAGCTTTCCCTCCATTCTCATAATTTCCTCTATTACCATTATTAACTGAATCTTGTGCTACTTTTATAGCCTCCTCAGTTTTATTCATATGAATATACGCTAAACACTTTAGTATTTCCTTATCCATACCATTTTCATAATTGATGATATACTCATCAACATCATACTTTTCCATGAAATTACGACTACATTTTTCCACCAATCCAACAAGATATTCTGCTTGTTCCTCATATTTCTCCGCAAGGTCTACTTCCCCTTTTTTCAACAAAACCGAAGGAGCCTTAAAAGCACTATATGCCCTTAGCGAATCATTTTTTTACTATTAGATTGCATTTGCATAATCTTCCAAAAAATATCGTCATAATCATAATTTTTTATATAAATCCTATAAATTAATTTCTGCGAATTTATAATAAGGAAATCGCAATGGATAAACGTCTTATCTATTACCCTGTAAATGGTGTTTGCTTTTGCTGATTTTTATCTAATTTCATCTGTTTCCTCCTATGAAACCCAATATTGTATCTTTATACCCAGTTCAGCAACTTGATTTTGAACTGATTGCAAAAATTTTTCTGCATTAACGGTTAAATTATGTAAGAAATGAATCTCTATAACTCCATATACTATTTCTACTCCTTTGTAGATTTCTTCATATTGCTTCTCTTCAAGAAAGGTAAGATATACATTAATCTTTTCTTGCAACATCATCAGATGCTGATATTCATCACTCCAATCTACATGGTCAGCTATCAATAAAATTATCCCATTCTTATCATTAGTTAATGCAACACCATCTATCGTTTTATTATCAACTACCGACATAATGCCTCCTACTCTGGTCGAATTATTGTTACTTTTGTACTTGACGGAATTTGGTATCCACCCGCGAATATGCCTTTTCCTTTTCCTTTTCCAACAACAGTTGCCCCACTTTCAAAAATCTCTGGAAATGCTATTTTTTGATTATTTGTTAACGGTGCTGCCAAAGATGATTTAAATTCATTTATTACAACATTTCCATTTGCATCCAATCCAATTGCATCAACTCTTGTTCTAACACTAGAAGATGTTTTAACGGTAATCTGCTCAACTGCACTGTTATTTTTAGAACTAAATTTAGCAAATTCTTGTTGTTCAAAAACTCTTCCATTTGCCCTATGATGCTTTTTGCTTTCCCATTCTTAATTCGATTGTCTCTCCCCATGTCTTAAGAACACCTTTTTTAATTCTCTATACCCCATATGTAGATTTTACTTCACTATATCTCTTTTTTCTATTGTTCCATCTGTAATATTTATAAAATATCTTCTACCATAAAAATCTGTCGCCGTTAACTCTCCATTATTGAAAAACATACTCTCATATGGTAGATTATTTCCATTAGGATTTATTATACTTAAACTTTCTACTTTCCAATTAATTTTACAATCTAACGATACTGCATATATATTATCTATTTCATCAACATTAAATGGTATTGATAATAATACAATGATTTGATTATCAAGCACCTTAGCATCTCTAATATCATACTTAAATTCCATTATTTTTTTATCAATACATAGTTCATTTTTGTTAATTTTAATTACATTATTCATTTCTTCTACTCCTCCGCCATTTCCCCATCCTTCAAGTGGATTAACTATTTCCGTTCTAATAGTTGTTCCTTTTGTGAGTTTTACATCTACTACATATATAGGGACAGATGGTAAGGCAAATTTATCTTGTATTTGCTTAGGTGTTAATCCTGCAATATCTTCTGCTTTCATAACCCAGCCTCCATACATACCTGACACTTCTCCATCATACACTCTAACAAATGTTGAATCTTTTGTTAATTCTATTTCTTTAACAATTGTCCCTGGTTTATATGGTGGATTATCATATCCCATTACATTTTTCCACCAAGAATTAATTTCTTCGGCTGTGACTTTTCTCAATGTTGTAAAATTGTCAGCTTTACGAATTTCCTCAGTAATATAATTAGATAGATTATCTACTTTATTACTTGCCTGCTTTATAATATCCGTCTTTCTCGCCACATCTCCAACTTCCGATACTGAACTATTCGCTGGGTTTCCTAATAGAACTCCTTCTACCATATTGCTTCCCAGCATTGCCAATATACGGCTGTCTGTACTTTGATAGATTGCATCATAAACTTTATCTTCTGCTACATTACCAATCAATATCCTTCCACCATCTACGGCAATAGCTTTAAATTTTGTAGCACCTGTTGCTCCTTTTAAAATGCCACTCATCGGTAATGCCATTGCCGAAATCATAGTGCTGGCGTTTCCTATAGTATAATATAATTCCGGATTTCCTGCAAACAGTGTATCACGGATAGGATTTTCTGCTACCGTAAATCCATCACTGGAAAAACCTAGGGATATATTTTTCATTCCTTCTGTTGCATTCGACAATCCATAGAAGGTAGATGTTCCTCCCACAACAGATACACCAAACACAATAGGAGCAGCCGCACCCGCAGTTGCAAAAATCAGTGCTGTTCCCACCGTTACAGATAACATGCCTGAAAGAAGCTGTTTTAATCCTTCCGCTTTCCTATCATCAGCAAGTTTGTCGTTCATTTTATCTTCAAACTTTTTTATTGCCTCTTCGTACTGTTCCATGTTCTGGGCCACATAATTTCCACTTGCTTCATAGCCCATCTGCAACCTTTGATATGCTGGTAGCTTTGCAATAGAACCAGCCTGATAATTAGTTACTGATACAGCAGGACTTCCTGTTCTTGCTATCAGAATAGACCTTATAGACTCCAGCATAGAGTTCATATTCTGTGTGTCGTTTTGATGCGTTTGCTCATAATCACCAATGTCACTGTTTAAAGTTTTAACACGACTTTCCATCAACTGATAAGAAAGTACTAAAGATAAACCTGAAGGTTAGACAGCAGACACAGTGTCACTAATGTTGGAAATAACACCATTTATTTCTTCCTGTAAATTTTTCAAAGTCCTCCTGCCCATTTTCCAATACTTGCCTTTTTGTTATAAAATAATTACAGTACAACACTTATGTACTCAAATAATTATCATATGATGACTAAAGTTTGCAAAGATTTACATGGATTTTATTTCTATACTAGAATTCACTTCTTTTGCCTTCTTTAATGCAAGAAAAAAAATGGAAATAAAATCTTCTCCACTACTTGTCACAAAATAATTTGACAAATCTGTGATTTCTTTACTTATATTACTCCCCCAAGGAGGTTGCTTCGACATATCTTCTATATCCCATATTACTTTGTCAGGTTTAAATCTTCCTAATTCTTTCTTAATAATTTTCAGTTCCTCAATTGCCTTGTCTATATCTTCTTGTTTAATTTCCCCTCGATACAATTCATTCATAATTGCCGGAAAACGACTTCCCCATTTTTTTCCTTCTAGATTGTATGCGATAGTAGAAAAGAAAGAATACAAAAAATCTCCATTTCCTATTTGATACCAATAAAATTTAATCTTAAATCCAACAGCCATATTATCCTCCTTCGTTCATTTTAAACAATATTTCTACATATCAATCAGTACTGACTGCTTAGTTCCTTCTGGTAAATTCTCCATTCTTTGGTGATACTGTTTTTCAATATTTCGTGCAAGATTACTCCTACCACTTGCACTTTCTACATTATAATTTTTTACATCCACATTGTTTCCAGATTTGTAATAATCAGGACGAACACTTCCTTTTGTTCCATACGGAACTTCCTTTCCCTTTATAAACGATTTTTGAGCTTGATAATCGGGGAAATCTTTCGCAACATCTAACTCTGACTGCCTCCATGTAGGTCTTGTTTTTTTTACACCCACTTTATTAGTGATATTTTCTCTTTTGCTTATATCTGCTATATTACTATTAGCATTCAATCCGCTAACATTAGCAACGCTATCAATTTTCATTAGACCTCCATATGTAATTCCCCCCATACCAATACCTGATAAAACAGAAAACGATATATTTCCTGTTTTACTATAAATGTATCGTGAAGTGAGATCACCAGACACACTGCTAACAAGAATTTTTCCACCTTCAACTGCCATAGCACGAATAGGTGATGTACCACCAATAAGTGCCGCATTTCCAGCCCCTCCAATTGGTATTGCAAGTGCCGATACTAATGTACTTGTATTTCCTATAGTATAATTCTGGGTTATTTGTAAATAGTGTATCTCGAATAGGATTCAGTGCTACAGTTGAGCCATCTCCTTTAAGATCTAGACTAATACTATTTGCCCCTTCCTCACTATTAGATAAGCCATATAGCATAGAAATTGAACCAACAGTAAATGCGCCAACAACAATCGGTGTTGCCATACCAGCGGTTGCAACAATAAGTACAGCTCCAGCAATAACAGACATAGTGCCGCCAAATAAAGTCCAAAATCCTTTTTCTATTCTTTCATCAGCAAGTTTATCGTTCATTTTATCTTCAAACTTTTTTATTGCCTCTTCGTACTGTTCCATGTTCTGGGTTACATAATTTCCACTTGCTCCATAGCCCATCTGCAACCTTTAATATGCCGGCAGCATTGCAATAGAACCAGCCTGATAATTAGTTACTAATACAGCAGGACTTCCTGTTCTTGCTATCAGAATAGACCTTATAGACTCTATCATAGAGTCCATATTCTGTGTGTCGTTTTGATGCGTTTGCTCATAATCACCAATGTCACTAACACTGGAAATGATGCCATTGGTTTCCCGTTCTTGTCTAGTTTTCTTTTTAGAGCAGCACGACAGCAGAAAAGCAAAAATGAGACTCAATACAACAAAGTTCATCGTATTTTTTAACATTTTCCCTGCCTTTTCTCTGCGACTCAATCTCATGTTTCACCAGTTTCAACTTTTCCTACCATTTTGTAGTAACTATTAATCCTCATCATACATTAAGTCATCCATTTCTTGCATATCTCTTGCAATATCACCATACATATCTATTAAATTTATTAGAAAATCTATTGTAGTAACTCTATCATGCTCATATATTACCGCATCAACTCCTAAACTTGTAACTTCTTTATAAGCTTCTACTATACTTTTTATTCCATCTTCATCTGTATATCCACTGACCATTACATATTCATTATTTATTATTTTAGCTTTAATTTCCCCTATTGATATGTTTGTATATTTTCTTATAATACTAATGCATTTAGCTATTTTATCATTACTTTTTATTTTAACACCTATGTTATCCACTTATTTTCCTCCTGCTTAGAAATCATTTATATCTATTATCGGCGCACCAGGTCTACTATTTTTAAAGTTTCCTCCCTGCCATCCCTTTAAATGTTCATTTGGTGTAACTGGATATATTATTTCACCTTTATCAGCTAAATGAGGAAATTTTGATGCACTATATGAATGATGTCCTTGAATAGGCTTATCATCATATTTAGGTGTTCTACCATTTAAAATATCTTGAATTTGTTCTGTTGTCCAATTACATGTAGTACTTTCTCCTTATAATGGTCTCATAAATTAAGACATTTTTTCGGACATTTTTTAATGAATCTGATATACTAAAATCAGTATGAAAGAAAGGATTCATCAATATGTCCAGAAAAAGAAGAAACTTTAGTGCCAAATTCAAATCAG
>JARIEI010000073.1 GCA_029256845.1 Ruminococcus sp.
GAAAGAAATTTTATGGAATAAATCTATGAAAAATTATGCTTTGGGATTAGGCGGAATTATAGGTATATATTTTGCTGTAATTGTCTATTATTTATGGCAACTCAAACATTGGATGGAAAAATTTTCTAGTATGGTTGTGGTAAAAGAAATTGGGAAAGAGCAGGGGATATTAAATTTGTCAACAAAGTATGCTAGGGAATCGACTATGATGGGAATGGTTGTGTATGTGACCTTTTTTATAGTTTTATGGATTGCTTTAAAAAAGAATACGAAAATTAGGTAAAGATATTGCGGCGATCTGTAAAGAACTTATAGGGGATGTCATAAGTTGTGTGAATCTGATGGAAAACATGGTAATAGTCATTTAGAGCTTCCTGATTATCAAACCAAGCGCCAGTAATCTTTCCGGTAGCATCATCTATAGCTAGATGCAGATGCCATATCTGATCGGGGATCCATTTCTGTGGAGTTGCGTCCATTTGGTGCAGTTCGCCAAAATAAACAGTTCTCTGTTTGTTAGTGGCAGGATAGTCTGCAAATGATTTGATTACTTCATATTTTTTGTTCATCCATTGATAATTTTACCTTTCTAATAATCGTTACCTCAATCTGTTGATGAAAGTATTATACTCATTGGGACATTTTCCTTTGTGTTATATTAGGACATTATCATAAATGGTTTACAATATTGTGACAAATATATCGCATTTTACTTGACTTATTGTTTTGTATAGGATATATTTATCACATAAAGAGATGTATATATCACTTTTATTGGAGGGTTAATTATGAAACAAAAAACGAAACTGTTAATTGGCTGGGGAATTTTGTGTGTTTTGCTGTTACTTGCTTCATCATGGTATTCTATCACATTTAATGATTCCCGTCTGGTTATTCCAATGGATTTTAAAAGATATGATTTTCAGGTCAAAGATCTACCAATGGTTCTTTCGGTGACTCTTGTCTGCATTTATGGAATCACCTTGTTGGGTACACTTGTATTAAGCGGCTGCAAGCAGCGACAGCAAATTGAAAGGACAAATCGAACTCGCAAGCTCAATCCTAAACTGGGATACTTGGGCTTTTTAGGTTTTTTTGGATTCAGTGGTTTTTGGACATACTCCGTTGATGGTAGCGTTTTCCCGTTTGCATTTTTCCTTTTCTTTGGTTTCTTTGGTTTTTACTATGAGGGAAAAATGTCAGGGACTTTTATGGATGAGCGATTCCAGGAAAATTCAGTTCGAGCCAATTTGAAAGCATCCAATATCACTCTTTCTCTTATTTTTTTGGCACTCATTCTTCTTTGTCAAGGAAAACTGTTTGACAGTCTTGACTACACATTGATTGCGGTCATCATAGCCTTATCGCTTGTGCTTGCGTTAAGAATTTTTCTTGCTGAATATCTGCTCTATCGTTATGATCATGTGGTTGAAAGTGAGGATTGAGGTATGGCAGAGTTTGAATGTAGATTGAAAAGGTATCGGCAATTAAAGGATTTGACACAGGAGCAGCTAGCAGAAATGGTTGGAGTTCGCAGAGAAACAATTATGCGCCTGGAAAAAGCACAATATAATCCATCCTTAAAACTGGCGATTGATATCTCACGAGTTGTAGAAGCTCCAATCGAAGAACTCTTCATTTTCGAATGATTTAAATTCGCTTTTATTTATTTTATACGGTAATAACATCACCAAGTAGGAAATAGAAGACTTGATTGGAACGACCAGAAATACAGCGAAATATGATGTGATAGGAGAATTGGACAGATATCGCAAAACTTTGGTAAGAAACATTATAATCAGGCGAGTTATATTGCCCGAATCTAAGCACACATTCCATGAATAGCAGCCAAGAAAACAGCTGCGATCAGGGCTCAGCTTAGGCTTGTGTAAAAACTTTTAACAAGAGTAGGAAGGAATTGTAAAATTCAAGAAAAATGAATTTGAATCTAAAAATCTTAGGATATCTCTAACTATTCCAAACTGACAATAAGTTTACTCTATCCAAATTAGGGGAAACTATTGATATTTCTTAGGGTATCGCATATAATATAGTTAAGCTGAAAGGTTTCGTGTAGAGACACGTAAAAGTTGTACTGTGCCTGGGCAGGAGAATGACTGAGACTATATAACACTCGGAAGGGTCTTACGCCCACACCAGGGAGATACGGTGAGTCTGCGCCGGGGACTCAATGATACTGGCGACATTTTAGACATTCGAAAGGATGTCGCGGCTGACAGCCAGCGTAAAACCGTTTTTGAGAAGAAAGAGAAGAGGAGGTCTTTTATATGGCTACATCAAGTATTCTTACCAATGTTGTAATTGAAGATCCGAAAAAAGCAGAAGCATTTGTAGATGCACTTGAAAAGTCCAGCCAAGATCCAGTATGGAAACCTTCTGCACCGTCTATTCCAATATTAAGTAGTGTAGAAGAATTACGCAGATTCCTGGGTGGGAAAAGGAAATAAAAGAGATGGATTATGCAGTTGTAAATATTTTAGATTATATGGAACTTATAGGAGAGGAGTCAGTAGCTGATGTCCTCTCCGGTTTTTCGTGTCCGAAGAATAAAGAAATAGAAAATTTTGTCCGTAATAATGCGGTAGAGTTCGCAAAACGTAAGATGTCAATTACTTATCTTTTGTTGGATGAGTATAGCAGGATTTTGGCAATTTTTGCAATCACACATAAAGCAGTGCAAATCTGGGGGGAAAATCTTTCTTCCACTTTGCAAAAAAAGATACAACGATATGCACAAAAAAATGAAAAAACAGATGAATATGCTCTCTCTGCTTTTCTAATCGGTCAGTTTGGAAAAAATTATCAGCATAAGGACGCACCCGTTCCAGATGGTGGAAAGATGATGGAGGCAGTATTGACAATTCTCAAGCATGTACAGCGAGAAATTGGTGGCGGTGTTGTGTACTTAGAGTGTGAGGAAAAGCCGGAGCTATTGAATTTCTATCAGAATGAGAAAAACAGATTCCGGAGATTCGGAGAACGTTTATCAGAAAAAGAAAATGTGAATTATATTCAGATGCTACGAATTTTATAAAAAAGAATAAGGATACATAAGGTGCAGGTGATTCTGAGATAAAGGAGTCACCTGTATTTTTATACCCACATGAAGAGATAATGCGGTGCTTTTTCGTAAATATTACAAAAATCGTTTTCAACTCGTTCAGATATAATAAATCTCTAGCATAGAAAAAGGAAAGAAATGGTAATGAAACAGAAAAGAAGTGGATCAAACAAGGAATCGTAGACGATGAAGGAAAAGTGTGAGCAGCGCCCAAACATAGGCTGCAGGGTGTCAGGCAGCCTGAGAGCCGAATGAAAACAGGAGCAAAAGAAAGAGGAGGCAGAGCAATGAAGAGAGAGAGGTTACAGAAACTGTTTTCAGAAGATAAAGAGATCTTTCAAGGAGGAATGCTGTTTCCTACATGGATCTGCAAAGAAAACTGGCAGAGTCTAGCAGTGCTTGCACGAAAAGGCATGATTGATGTGATTGTGGTATCCAGACTCAGCAGGTTATCCTATTGTCCGAAAGAAATATTACAGACAATGGAAATGCTCCAGTCTTTTTAGGTACAGATAGATTGTTTCGGTTATGGAATTTTAGGCTATGTCAGACTGAAACAGTATTTAATGCACATCTGGGAGAAAGAGGAACAGTTTGAGCAGGAGTTAGATGCGTATCTGTGCAGTTGCTGTACTAGGGAAAGGATATAATGCTCTCGCGGGCAGAACTGCTGAAGATGAGGGGAATGACGTTTGAAGACATTGATCCGAAAGAGATACAAGATGTAGAGAAACTGAATATTGATGTAAAAAAGAGCAAACCATAGAAAGCGTTGTGCAGATGAAATGGTAAAGCCACGACAAGGATAGGGAAGAAAGCGGATTGTTGGGATGGAAAGCATTAAAACTGTTGCATTTTCCTGCGTTTTTGAATAAACTATATGTAACAGAGTTGCCCGGAGTCTTATAGACATTGGGGACCAGGCTGAGACTTGTTCTCAGCTTTTTTACTTTAAGAAATT
>JARIEI010000034.1 GCA_029256845.1 Ruminococcus sp.
GTCATTCAGAGTCTATCATCACAAATGATTATCAACATGCGTTACGTTTTCAAGATGAGATCGATGCAGCGGCAGTGTATGTAAATGCATCCACAAGGTTTACAGATGGTTTTGAATTTGGCTTTGGCGCTGAGATTGGTATTAGTACGCAAAAACTCCATGCCAGAGGACCAATGGGACTTCTAGCACTTACAACTACAAAATATGTGATTTTTGGAAACGGCCAAATTAGAAATTAGGAAAAGAGGAACGTACATGGAGTATATTTTCCCAGATTATTATTGGAATTTTCAATGTGTTGCGGATCAATGTCCAGATACATGTTGTGCAGGATGGCAAATAGAAATTGACAAAAAGTCTCTGAAAAAATATAAAAATACAAAAGGAATTATTGGCAATAGACTTCATAATGAAATAGATTGGAGAGAAAAAATATTCCGACAATACGATGGACGATGCGCTTTTTTAAATGACAATGATTTGTGTGATCTTTATCTAGAAGGTGGAGAGGATATGTTTTGTAAAACTTGCAAAACATATCCCCGTCATATAGAAGAGTATGAAGGATTAAAAGAAATATCCTTATCTTTGTCATGTCCAGTTGTAGCAAATATAATAGTTGGGTTAAAAGAACCTGTTCGATTTCTAGAACGACATAGGGAATGTCCGCAAAAAGAAGATGAGAAATTTGATTTTTTGTTATTTTCCAAATTAGAAGATGCAAGGGATGTGGCTTTTCGAATCTTACAAGATAGAAGTTTGAAGATAAATACTAGAATTGCTATGGTACTTGGGATGGCCCATGATTTGCAACTTAGATTGGATAAAAATGCAACTTTTGAAATAGATGATGTATTACAAAGATATGCAAAGGATACAACACCAAAACGTTTTGAAGAAAAAAGGCAAAAAGAGAATAAACAGTTTACAACATTTGAACAGAAAAAGTGTTTACGGACCTTTTTTTCTGTGTTCCAAAATTTAGAGATTTTAAAACCAGATTGGAAAACTTATTTAAATGAACGAAAAAAGGTTGCTTTCGCTTCAAAAGATACCAGCCAAGTGAATGAAATTGATAAAGAATGTGAAGATATTTGGGAACAAATAATGGTATATTTTGTATATACATATTTTTGTGGAGCTGTATATGATGGTAGAGCTTACACACGAATGAAATTTTCGGCATTTAGTACAATTATGATACGAGAATTGTCAAAGTCACTTTGGATTTCAAACCAAAGAACTTGCGAAGAGCCAAAAAAATTTGTACAAGATATTGCGGAAGTTACAAGAAGATATGCAAGAGAGATGGAGCATTCTGATTTCAATAAAAATAAAGCGTTTGAACTTCTTGACGATGAGCAAGAGTTTGGTCTTCAAAGCTTTTTTTTGTTCCTTTAAGTTCTAAATATAGATTCCCTCTACTATACTGATAACAAATCATATGGCAGAGGGAGTTTTTATGAAGTCCTTTATTGCGCTAATTTTAAGTGTTGTACTTTTTGTTGGGGCTTGTCCAAGAAACGTAAAAGCAGAGGAAACAGAAGTGCAAATTCAATCTCCATCTGGAATACTTATGGAAGTATCAACGGGAAAAATTTTATATGCAAAAGATGCTGATACTAAGAGACCACCTGCCAGTGTAACGAAAATTATGACCATGCTACTTATTTTCGATGCGTTGGAAGAAGGAAAAATTCGATTAGATGACACGGTAACAACGTCTGAGTATGCAGCGTCTATGGGTGGGTCACAAGTGTTTCTAGAACCAGGAGAAACCCAAACAGTGGATACTTTACTAAAATGTATCTCCATTGCAAGTGCCAATGATGCATGTGTTACGATGGCCGAATATCTTTGTGGAAGCGAAGAAGAATTCGTGAAAAAAATGAATGATCGGGCTAGACAATTAGGAATGGAACATACCAATTTTGTTAATTGCAATGGTTTAGATGTCGATGGTCATGTTACAACGGCAAAAGATATTGCGTTGATGTCAAGAGAATTGCTCCTTAAGTATCCCCAAATTCATGATTACTGTACTGTTTGGATGGAAGAAATTACACATACGACTAAAAAAGGGAGTAGTCAATTTGGACTTACCAATACAAATAAGTTGATTCGTCAGTACGAATATGCAACTGGTTTGAAAACGGGATCGACTGGACTTGCAAAGTTTTGTGTATCTGCATCGGCAAAAAAAGATAATATTGAACTAATAGCAGTTATTATGGCGGCAGATGATTCAAAAACAAGATTTAAAGATGCAACGACTCTTTTAAATTATGGGTTTTCCAAATGTCAGCTCTATGAAGATCACAAGCGAAAGAATTTACCGGAACTATGTGTGACAGGAGGAGTAAAAGAAAACGTTTCTTGTGAATACGACGGGGAATTTCGTTATCTAGATCTTGATGGAAAGAATATCAATGGTATTACGAAAACACTCTATATGAAAGAGAAACTGAGGGCGCCTGTGAAAAAAGGACAAAAAGCAGGTAAACTTGTGTATCGATTAGACGGAAATGAAATAGGTTATTTAGATGTAATCACAACAGAACCAGTGAGAAAAGCAAGGTATATAGATTGCATTAGAAAAATTCTTTTTCAATATCGTATTTAAATGTTTGATTTGAAATTATAGAAAGAAAATGGTAGGATATAGGAAGTTGAAAAAGAACTTTAAAGAGGAAAGGGTGTCCTTATGGTACGAATGTTTTGCATAGCTGTGGGAATTATACTTTTATTCATTGTGTGTGCATTATGTGAAGGCAAGAGAGAATTACGCTTTTTTAAAGTAAGAAGGTATCAGTTTACCCATCCTGACTTTTTTATGTTAGATTCTGAAAAAAAGATTATCCTTTTGGCTGATCTTCATAATAAAGTGTATGGGAATAAAAATGATATACTTCTTGAGAAGATTCGACAAGACAGTCCAGACTATATTTTAATAGCAGGAGATATGCTTGTTGGCAGGCCAGAGGCAAAGTTAAAAGAAGCACAAGAATTTTTGTGTGAATTACCTAAAATATGTCCGGTTTATTACGGACTTGGAAATCATGAACAGCGAATGAAAGTATATCCGGAAATTTATGGGGAAGGGATTTATTTAAATTTCCGGAATACACTAAAAGATGCAGGAATTCATTTTTTAGAGAATGAGCGTGTGACATTGCAGTGTGATCGCATGAAGATAGATATTGCTGGTCTAGAACTTCCTATGGATACCTATCAAAGATTTCGTCGTACCACAATATCTGGAAAAGATATTGAGAATATAATAGGAAAAGCATCAAAGCATTTTCAAATTTTAATTGCTCACAATCCAGTGTTTTTTCCAGCATACAAAGAGTGGGGAGCAGATTTAACGCTAAGTGGTCATTTGCATGGTGGAATTATCAGAATTCCAGGGTTTGGTGGTCTTATTACTCCACAAGCAGCACTTTTTCCGAAATATTCTGGAGAAATGACGGTGGAGGAAAATCAAGCAATTGTTGTAAGCCGTGGACTTGGAACACATACGATTAATTATCGTATTTTTAACCCGGCAGAAGTGGTTTCCATCTCACTTTTGCCATATGCGAATAAGAAAAAAACAACAGTTTTGGAGAATAAATATGGGGATACCAGTAAAATTAGAAGTGTTTGAAGGACCATTGGATCTTTTACTTCATTTGATTGATAAAAATAAAATCGATATCTACGATATACCGATTGTGGAGATTACAAGTCAGTACATGGATTATATTCGAAGTATGCAAGAAAGTAACCTAGATATTATGAGTGAATTTCTTGTAATGGCAGCAACGCTTTTAGACATAAAATGTAAAATGCTGCTTCCAAAAGAAGAAAAGGAAGAAGAGGAAGAGGAAGATCCTCGTCAAGCGCTTGTAGAACAACTTCTACAATATAAGATGTATAAATATATTTCTTATGAATTAAAAGATAGACAAGAAGAAGCAGAACTTGTTTTGTACAAAAATCCAACGATACCAGGTGAAGTGGCAGAATATGAGGAACCTGTAGATTTGGATGAACTTCTAGAAGGAATTAATATGTCTGTTCTTGACAAAATTTTTCAAGAAGTCATGAAACGACAAGATGCAAAGATTGATCCAGTGCGCAGTAAATTTGGTAAGATTGAAAAGGAAGAAGTGCCGTTGCCGATGAAACTTGCGTATGTACAAGAGTATGCGAAAACACATCGTAGATTCCGTTTTAAGGCATTGTTAGAAAGTCAAAACAGTAGGATGCATGTTGTTGTTACATTTTTAGCAGTGTTAGAGTTGATGAAAACGGGAAATATTCGTGTAGAACAGGAGGAAATATGCGGAGATATTATGATACAATCTCTGCTATGAAGAAGATATGAACAAGGCGAGTATAAAAAAAATGAAAGGAATTATAGAGGCTATTTTGTTTACAATGGGGGATTCCGTGGAATTGTCTAAAATCGCCAATGCAATTGAATGTGAGGAAAGTGTTACAAAAGAGATCATTCAAAGCATGATAAAAGACTATGAAGATATAGGTAGAGGGATTCAGATTATTGAACTTGGGAATTGTTACCAGATGTGTACAAAAAAAGATGCATATGAAGCGTTGATAAAAATTGCAAGACAACCGAAGAAATATGTATTGACAGATGTGCTTTTGGAAACGTTATCTATTATTGCATACAAGCAACCAGTAACAAAACTTGAAATTGAAAAGATTCGAGGGGTTAGTTCTTCTCATGCGGTCAACAAATTAGTGGAATTTGGACTAGTTGAAGAAGTGGGAAGGTTAGATGCGCCTGGAAAACCAATTTTATTTGGAACCACAGAAGAATTTCTGCGCCGCTTTAGTGTGCAATCTTTGGAAAATCTGCCGATAATAGAACATACGCAAATCGAGCATTTTAAAGAAGAGGCTGAAGATGAAGCACACTTGAAATTGGATTTATAAAATTAGTTCTATCAATTTCAATTCTACATATATTTTAGAAAATAGAACAATGTGGGGAATTGTTAGATGAAAAAAAGAATGATCGCTGTTTTCCTTAGCTGTGTAGCATTACTTAGTGCATTGTTGCAAATATCAAAAAAAAGCATTGTTTACGCAGCAGAGGGAGAACCACAAGAATTGTATGCCCGTTCTGCTGTATTAATGGATGCAGATACTGGGCGTATTTTATTTTCAAAAGCAGGAAATGAAAAAAGAGCAATGGCAAGTACAACTAAAATTATGACGTGTATCCTAGCTTTGGAAAACGGAAATCTTGAAAGTGTCGTTACAGTTTCCAAAAATGCTGTTAGGCAGCCAAAAGTACATCTTGGAGCTGCACAAGGAGATACTTTTTACTTAAAGGATTTATTGTTTTCATTAATGCTAGAGTCTCACAATGACTCTGCAGTTATGATTGCAGAGCATATTGCAGGTTCTGTAGAGAAGTTTGCAGCACTTATGAACAAAAAAGCAAAAGAACTATCATGCAGGCATACATATTTTATTACACCAAATGGATTAGATGCTAAGGATGATCAAGATTTTCATCATACAACGGCAGAGGATTTGGCAAAAATCATGAGGTATTGCGTGAATATCTCTCCGGAAAAAGAAAAGTTTATCAACATTACTGGAACAAAAGAATATCACTTTACGGATTGTGATGGTCAAAAAAAATATTATTGTAGAAATCATAATGCATTTTTGGAAATGATGGAAGGAGCATTTTCTGGAAAGACGGGATTTACAGGTGATGCTGGATATTGCTATGTAGGTGCATTGAAAAAAGACAATAAGAATTTAATCGTTGCACTACTTGGATGTGGATGGCCAAACAATAAAGCATATAAATGGAGTGATAGTAAAAAATTAATGACCTATGGATTGGAGTATTTTGAAAATCGCAATATTTGGAAAAATGTATCAGTACGAAAGCTACATGTCGTTCACGGGATTGATGAGAAATGTCCATTAAAAAAATCAACATATGTGAAAGTGAAAATTAAAAATCCTGATCCGAATTGGAAAGTGCTTTTACATAAGTGCGATCAAGTAGATGTAAAAATATATAAGAAACAAAGTGTGCAAGCGCCGATTCGTAAGGGAGACAAGGTTGGAGAAATTTTGTATTTGTTAAATGGAAAAGAATTACGAAGATTTGATTTAGTGGCGGAAAAATCAGTTAGAAAGATCTCTTATAAACATTATTTAAAAACAGTACAAAAGATCTATTACAATGTTAAAAAAATAGCATAATGTTCCGAGAAAGAATTGAAATTTTGTTGGATATATTATATACTAAAATAGCCATAGATTTTGGTTTAATTAATACTAATTATAAAATATGGAGGGCTAGATTATGAGCTACAATGCTACAGAAAACACAGCAAGTAGACGAATTGCCATGCTTCTGGATGAGGGAAGCTTCGTGGAAATCGGCGGAGCGGTTACTGCAAGAAACACGGATTTCAATCTACAAGAAAAAGAAACTCCAGCGGATGGTGTCATCACTGGATATGGAGTGATTGATGGAAATCTCGTTTACGTGTATAGTCAGGATGCTTCTGTTTTAAAGGGAGCAATTGGAGAGATGCATGCCAGAAAAATTGCAAATATTTATGATATGGCCATGAAGATGGGTGCACCAGTTATTGGACTTTTGGATTGTGCAGGATTACGACTTCAGGAAGCAACAGATGCTTTAGAAGCGTTTGGAAGCCTTTATTTTAAACAGGCAATGGCTTCAGGTGTGATTCCACAGATCACAGCAGTGTTTGGAATGTGTGGTGGAGGTCTTGCAGTTGTGCCAGGTCTTACTGACTTTACCTTTATGGAAAGTACAAAGGCAAAATTATTTGTAAATGCTCCAAATGCATTAGAAGGAAATCACGAATCAAAATGTGATACAGCTTCTGCAAAATATCAAAGTGAAACAGCAGGTCTTGTAGATGTGATGGGTGAAGAAGAAGAAATTCTTTCTCAGATCAGAACACTGATTGAGATCATTCCTGCTAATAATGAAGACGATCTTTCATACGCAGAATGTCTAGATGATTTAAATCGTGTATGTACAGATCTTGAAAATATGTCAGAGGATCCAGCACTTGTATTGTCTACGATTTCAGATAGTCATTTCTTCTTTGAAACAAAGAAAGATTATGCAAAAGACATGGTGACAGGATTCATTCGTTTGAATGGAATGACTGTTGGTGCAATCGCAAATCGATCCAAAGAATATGACGAAGAAGGAAATGTTGCAAAAGAGTATGGACAAGTTCTTACAGTAAATGGATGCAGAAAAGCAGCAGATTTTGTTAATTTCTGTGATGCATTTTCAATTCCAGTTCTTACCCTTACAAATGTAACAGGTTTCCATGCAACAATGTGCTCAGAAAGAAATATGGCAAGAGAAGTTGCAAAACTCACATATGCGTTTGCAAATGCATCTGTTCCAAAAGTAAATGTTGTGACAGGAAAAGCATATGGAAGTCCATATATTTGCATGAATAGCAAATCAATTGGAGCAGACATGGTTTATGCTTGGCCTACATCAGAAATTGGAATGATGGATGCTACATTAGCAGCAAAGATTATGTATGCAGATGCAGATGCAGCAACACAACAAGAAAAAGCTGCTGAATACAAAGAACTTCAGTCTAGCCCACTAAGTGCTGCTAGAAGAGGATATGTGGATGCAGTTATTGAGCCTTCAGATACAAGAAAATATGTGATCGGTGCTTTCGAGATGCTTTTCACAAAGAGAGAAGGTCGTCCGGATAAAAAACACGGTACGGTTTAGAGAGGTGAAGCAAATTGAAAAAGAAAATCAGTATAGTAGGTCTTGTGTTATTACTGATCTTTAGTTTTTCCGGTTGTGGGAAAAAGGCGGAAGACAAACCAGTATATGACAAAGAGGCTATGACCGCTAATGTAGAACGAATTGTTGAGACTTTCCGTGAAATGACAGATGAAGACTTTCAAGTCTTTGAAGATATGCCAGATGTGCAGCTTACAATGACGATGGTAACAGCTGATCTTCCAATTGAAGGGGAAGATTTTCTTTCCATGATTGAAGCGTGGAAAGCCGGAGTGATTGAATGTGGTGAAATCAGAGAAATCAAAGATTATAATTTTGAAGAATTAAAATCTGGAGCAGTCGTTACTCTTGATACCGAGTTTGAAGAAAGGAACGGAGAGATTGTTGTAAAGTTTGATGAAAAAATGAATATGGAATCTATGACAGTGAATGCAGACTATTCTATGGGTGAGATCCTGGAGAAAGCGGGACTTAACACAATTTTAGGAATGGGAACTGTATTTGCAGTATTGATCTTTATTTCGTTTATCATTTATTTATTTAAATATATACCTGTTCTTGAAGCAAAATTCAGCAGAAAACCAAAAACAACTACTGAAGCAAAGACAACGACTACAAAGGTTGTAGAAGAGGTAGAAGAAACTGCTGATGATGAAGAATTGATTGCAGTAATTGCAGCGGCAATTGCGGCAGCAGAAGGAACATCAACAGATGGTTTTGTTGTACGTTCTATTAAGAGAAGAAAAACAAACAGATGGTAATCAGGAGGAAATAAAAATGAAAAATTATACAATTACAGTGAATGGAAATGTTTATGATGTAACAGTAGAGGAAAATAATGGTGGAGCAGCAGCTACAACAGCAGCACCAGTGGCAGCGCCAAAAGCAGCGCCAAAAGCAGCACCAAAAGCAACAGGAGCTGGAAACATTAAAGTAACAGCAGGAGCAGCTGGTAAAGTATTTAAATTAGAAGCAAGTGTTGGCCAAAAGGTAGAAGCTGGAGATACTGTAGTAGTAATTGAAGCAATGAAAATGGAAATCCCTGTTGTTGCTCCAGAAGCAGGAACAGTTGCTAGTATTGATGTAGCAGTAGGAGATGCAGTAGAATCAGGTGCTGTATTAGCTACATTAAACTAGTTTACCGGGAGGTCTGACAAATGGAATATATTTCAAATACATTAGGAAACCTTATACAGCAGACCGCGTTCATGAATCTTACCGTTGGAAATCTTATTATGATCGCAGTGGCCTGCGGGTTTCTGTTTTTAGCAATTAGGTTTGGCTTTGAGCCATTACTTCTTGTGCCAATTGCATTTGGTATGTTGCTTGTTAATATCTTCCCAGATATTATGCTTCATGCAGCAGATGCGGCAAATGGAACAGGTGGCCTTTTATACTACTTTTATCAGCTAGATGAATGGGCAATTTTGCCATCGCTAATCTTTCTTGGGGTTGGTGCGATGACAGACTTTGGTCCATTGATTGCGAATCCAAAAAGTTTTCTTTTAGGTGCAGCTGCACAGTTTGGTATTTTTGCAGCATATCTTGGAGCTATGGCTATGGGATTCTCAGACAAAGCTGCAGCGGCAATTTCAATTATTGGTGGAGCAGATGGTCCTACATCAATCTTCCTTGCAAGTAAATTGTCACAGACAGCGATCATGGGACCAATTGCCGTGGCAGCATACTCATATATGTCACTTGTGCCAATCATTCAGCCGCCAATTATGAAACTTCTTACAACAGAAAAAGAACGTAAAGTTAAGATGGAACAGCTTCGTCCAGTATCTAAATTGGAAAGAATTCTATTCCCAATTGTTGTTACAATTGTTGTTTCTGTAATCCTTCCTACAACTGCACCATTGGTAGGTATGCTTATGTTAGGTAACCTCTTTAAAGAATGTGGTGTTGTAAGACAATTGACAGAAACTGCATCCAATGCGCTTATGTATATCGTAGTTATCTTGCTTGGTACTTCTGTAGGAGCTACAACAAGTGCAGAAGCTTTCCTTAACTGGGATACACTTAAAATCGTTGCTCTTGGACTAATTGCATTCGCATTTGGAACAGCAGCAGGTGTTCTTTTTGGTAAGTTGATGTGTAAGGTAACCGGAGGAAAGGTAAATCCTTTGATTGGATCAGCAGGTGTATCTGCCGTTCCTATGGCTGCCAGAGTTTCACAGAAAGTCGGAGCAGAAGCAGATCCTACAAACTTCTTGCTGATGCACGCAATGGGACCAAACGTAGCAGGTGTTATCGGTACAGCCGTTGCAGCTGGAACATTCATGGCTATCTTTGGCGTTTAAAAATATTGGAGGACAGATAAATGGCAGAAATTCAGAAAAAACCAGTTAAAATAACAGAAACAATTCTCCGTGATGCACATCAGTCCCTGATTGCTACAAGAATGACAACAGAGCAGATGCTTCCAATCATTGAGAAGATGGATAAAGTGGGATACCACGCAGTAGAGTGTTGGGGAGGAGCTACATTTGATGCGTCTCTTCGTTTCCTTCACGAAGATCCATGGGAGAGACTTCGTAAATTCCGTGATGGATTTAAAAACACGAAATTACAGATGTTGTTCCGTGGACAGAATATTTTAGGATATCGTCCATACGCAGATGATGTTGTAGAATATTTTGTACAGAAATCTGTAGCAAATGGTATCGATATCATTCGTATCTTTGACTGTATGAACGATATCCGTAACCTTCAGACAGCTGTAACAGCTGCAAATAAAGAAAAAGGACATGCCCAAGTTGCAATGTCATATACACTTGGAGAAGCATATACATTGGAGTACTGGACAGATCTTGCAAAACGTATTGAAGATATGGGTGCAAATTCAATCTGCGTAAAAGATATGGCAGGTCTTCTTCTTCCATATCAGGCTACTGAATTGGTAACAGCCTTAAAAGAAGCAGTAAATATTCCAATTGAAATGCATACACATTACACATCAGGTGTTGCATCTATGACATACCTTAAATCTGTAGAAGCAGGTGCAGATATTATTGATACGGCTATGTCTCCATTTGCAATGGGAACATCTCAGCCTGCAACAGAAGTTATGGTAGAAACATTTAAAGGAACTCCATACGATACAGGCCTTGATCAAACATTACTTTCAGAGATCGCAGATTACTTTAGACCAATAAGAGATGAAGCACTTGACAGTGGACTTTTAAATCCGAAGAATCTTGGTGTTAACATTAAAACACTTCTTTACCAAGTACCAGGTGGAATGCTTTCTAACCTTACTTCTCAGCTTAAAGAGCAGGGAGCAGAAGATAAGTTCTACGAAGTGCTTGAAGAGGTTCCAAGAGTACGTAAAGACCTTGGAGAGTGCCCACTTGTAACACCATCTTCTCAAATTGTTGGTACACAGGCTGTATTTAATGTTCTTATGGGAGAACGTTATAAGATGGCTACAAAAGAAACAAAAGATGTATTATCTGGAAAATATGGTGCAACTGCAAAACCATTTAATGAAGAAGTGAAAAAGAAAGTTATTGGGGATGCCGAAGTTATTACTTGTCGTCCTGCGGATCTTATTCCAAATGAATTGGATACACTTCGCAGTGAATGTGCACAGTGGATTCAGCAGGATGAAGATGTTTTGACATATGCTTTATTCCCACAAGTTGCAACAGACTTCTTTAAATACAGAGAAGCACAGCAAACAAAAGTGGATGCTAAAACAGCAGACACAGAAAATGGTTCATATCCAGTTTAATAGAGAAGCGAGACAACGTTAAAATTAAAAATCAATCCGTTTCACAGAAATTATTTCTGTGAGGCGGATTTTTTGTTACTACGTAAAGAAAATTATGATATAATGTACAAGATATAAAATGTGAAACGAAAGTATAAGGAGTTATTGTGGCAAATCGAAATAATACAAATCAGAAAAATCATACCGATGAACTTTTGTCTAGGATTGAAGGACAATATAAAAAATTGAGCAAAGGTCAAAAAAAATTGGCAGAGTATGTATGCAATAACTATGATAAGGCGGTTTTTTTAACAGCTTCAAAGTTGGGTGAGGTTGTAGGCGTTAGCGAATCAACCGTTGTAAGATTTGCAATCCAACTTGGATACAAAGGATATCCAAGTTTTCAAAAAGCTTTAGAAGAAGTGGTTTGTAATAAATTAAGCTCCATTCAACGAATGGAAGTGACCCATGGGCGAATTACACAACCGCAAATTTTAGACAGTGTACTTCAGTCAGATATCGATAAAATAAAAGTAACACTTTCAGAAATTGATCAAGTGGTATTTCAAGAAGCAATTGATACAATTTTAAGTGCAAAACGCATATATATCATAGGAATCAGAAGCTGTGCTCCACTCGCAATGTTTTTAAATTTTTATTTAAATTTAATATGTGACCATGTTACTTTAATAAATACAACAGGGTCTACAGAGATTTTTGAGCAATTGGTACGAATTGGAGAAGAAGATGTATTAATCGGAATAAGTTTTCCAAGATACTCGGTTCGTACGTTGAAGGCGTTAGAATTTGCGAGCAATCGAAAAGCAAAAGTAATCACGCTGACTGATAGTATCCATTCTCCTATGACATTATATTCTTCTTGTAATTTAATCGCAAAAAGTAACATGGTTTCCATTGTAGATTCATTAGTTGCTCCACTAAGTGTGATCAACGCACTTATTGTTGCGTTATGTATGAAACGTCAAAAAGAAGTAATTTCTACACTTGAAACATTAGAAGATGTATGGGGAGAATATCAAGTGTATAGTGGTGATGAATTGAATCGAGTGAATGATGAGTTTACTACAAAATTGACAGATGCAAAGGGGAATAGTTATGAGTAAAGTACTAATTATAGGTGGAGGAGCAGCAGGGATGATGGCAGGTGTTTTTGCTGCGAGAAATGGCCATGAAGTTCATATTTTTGAAAAGAATGAAAAACTTGGAAAAAAACTCTTTATTACCGGTAAAGGTAGATGTAACATTACAAATGCTGCAGATATTGAAACACTATTAAATGCAGTTGTGACCAATCCTAAATTTTTATATAGCGGATTTTACAGCTTTACAAATGATCAGGTTATTGATTTTTTTGAAGAATTAGGAGTGAAAACAAAAATTGAACGAGGAGACAGAGTCTTTCCAGCGTCCGATCATTCATCAGATGTTATTCAAGCGTTCTCAAGAGAGTTAAAGACACTCCAAGTATCTATTCATTTGGATACAGAAGTAGACAAAGTGATAGTAAAAGATCACAAGATCGAAGGGGTTCAGTTAAAAGATGGAAAGATAGTAAAAGGAGATAGTTGTATCGTTGCAACAGGAGGACTTTCTTATGCATCTACCGGATCTACAGGAGATGGATATCGTTTTGCAAAAGAAGCAGGACACCAGGTAACAGAACTTCGTCCAGCACTTGTACCAATGGAAACAAAAGAGCCCTACGTTCAGGAACTACAAGGATTGTCTCTTCGAAATGTAGAAATTCGTATTTTGGACGACAAAAAGGTGATTTATAAAGAGTTTGGGGAGATGCTTTTTACACACTACGGAGTGAGTGGACCCCTTATAATCAGTGCTAGTAGTAAAGTGGGAGATCGTTTGATAAAGAAAAATCTCACTTTATCCATTGATTTAAAACCGGCACTTTCTTTTGAACAATTGGATGCAAGAGTGCTTAGAGATTTTCAAGAAAATAGGAATAAACAATTTAAAAACGCGGTGGATAAACTGTTTCCAGCAAAATTAAAACCGGTGCTTCTTGAACTTAGCGGAATTGATCTAGAAAAGAAAGTAAATGAGATAAGTCGCGAAGAACGAGAACGTTTTGTTCATTTAATGAAAGATTTTCGACTTACATTGACGGGATTAAGAAGTTTTAAAGAGGCAATAATTACAAAAGGTGGGGTAAACGTCAAAGAAATAGATCCGGGAACTATGGAATCAAAGTCTGTGGACAATCTTTACTTTGTAGGAGAGGTCCTTGATTTAGATGCACTAACCGGAGGATTTAATTTACAGATTGCATGGTCTACAGCGTATTTAGCAGGAAATGCAATAAAATAAAAGATAAAGTGAGGAAAGATATGGGATTTAATGTAGCAATCGACGGACCAGCAGGAGCTGGAAAAAGTACAATCGCAAAATTAGTGGCAAAAGAAACAGGATTTATTTATGTAGATACTGGTGCGATGTATCGGGCATTGGCAGTTCATTTTATAAATGAGGGACTAGATGGAGAAGATGTATCAGCAATTGAAACAGCATGTGAAGGTGCGTCTGTTAGTATTCGTTATGAAGATGGTATACAAAAAGTATTTTTAAATGGTAAAGATGTATCCACACTGATTCGTCAGGAAAACGTAGGAAATATGGCTTCCAAAAGTTCAACGGTTCCAAAGGTTCGAGAAAAACTATTGGAATTACAAAGAAATTTAGCAATAAAGGAAGATGTAATCATGGATGGGAGAGATATTGGAACCAATATTTTACCGCAGGCGGAAGTTAAAATCTATTTGACGGCAAGTGTGTCGACTCGTGCAAAAAGAAGATTTGATGAATTGATGGAAAAAGGTATATCATGCAATTACGATGAAATCTATCATGATATTGAGGATAGAGATTTTCGAGATATGAATCGAGAAACTGCACCATTAAAACAGGCAGAAGATGCGATATTAATTGATAGTTCTAACTTAACAATCGAAGAGGTTGTATGTGAGATACTAAAATATATAAAAAAATGTAGAAACTAAAAAGAGGGAAAAATGGAAGTTATCCGAGCAAAGACAGCAGGTTTTTGTTTTGGCGTAAAGCGAGCGGTAGATACAGTATACGAGCAGGCAAAACAAAATCAAGAGAAAAAAACAATATATACGTATGGACCTATTATACACAACGCTGAAGTCGTAAAAGACCTTGAAAAGCGTGGGATTAAAGTTATAAACAAAGAACAAGAGTTAGAGATGTTAGAAGAAGGAACGGTTATCATCCGTTCTCATGGAATTGAAGAACGAATCTACAAAAAAATGAAAGAAAAAAACATAAATATTGTGGATGCAACATGCCCCTTTGTAAAAAAAATACATAATATTGTGCAGAAAGAAAGTAGAGCAGGAAAGCATATTGTTATCATTGGAAATCCTGAACATCCAGAGGTAATTGGAATTAAAGGATGGGCAGGACAAGAAGTGACGGTGATTCAAAATCCACAAGAAGCAGAAGATTTTGAGCTAGAAGTAGATAAAAAAATCTGTGTAGTATCACAGACGACATTTAATTACAACAAATTTCAAGATTTAGTTGAAATCATTTCAAAAAAGAGTTATGATATAAATGTTTTAAATACAATCTGTAATGCTACAAAGGAGCGTCAAAGTGAAGCTCGCACCATTGCAGAGAAGGTGGATGCTATGATCGTGATTGGTGACAAACATAGTTCCAACACCCAGAAGTTATTTGAAATTTGCAAAAAAGCATGTAAAGATACGTACTACATACAGACACTTGAAGATTTGGATTTAAATCAATTAAGGTCCGTGGAAACAGTAGGTATTACAGCGGGGGCATCCACGCCCAACAATATAATTGAGGAGGTCCAAAGTAATGTCAGAATTATCTTTTGAACAAATGTTAGACGAGTCATTTAAAACAATTCATAACGGAGAGGTGGTAGAAGGTACTGTAATCGATGTAAAACCAGATCAGATCATTCTTAACATCGGATATAAAGCTGATGGTATCATTACAAGAAATGAATACACAAATGATCAGACATTAGATCTTACAACAGTAGTATCTGCAGGAGACACTATGACTGTCAAAGTTTTGAAAGTAAATGACGGAGAGGGTCAAGTTTTATTAACATATAAGAGACTTGCAGCAGAAAAAGGAAACGAAAGATTAAGAGAGGCATTTGAGAACAAAGAAGTTCTGAAAGCTACAGTGACACAGATTCTTGGTGGTGGTATTTGCGTAAACGTTGAAGAAGCACGCGTATTTATTCCAGCAAGTCTTGTATCCGACTCTTATGAAAGAGATTTAAGTAAATATGAAGGACAGGAGATTGAATTTGTTATTAGTGAATTCAACCCTAGAAGAAATCGCGTGATCGGTGACAGAAGACAGCTTCTTGTTGCTGAAAGAAATGAAAAACAAAAAGAATTATTTGCAAAACTTCAGGTTGGTGACAGAATTGAAGGTACTGTAAAGAATGTAACAGACTTTGGTGCGTTTATTGACCTTGGTGGAGTAGATGGACTTCTTCACATTTCAGAAATGTCATGGGGAAGAGTTGAAAATCCTAAAAAAGTATTTAACGTAGGGGATACTGTTACAGTTCTTGTAAAAGATATCAACGATACAAAGGTTGCATTAAGCCTTAAGTTCCCAGAGACAAATCCATGGGCAAACGCAGCAGAAGATTATGCTGTAGGTACTGTAGTTACAGGTAAAGTTGCTCGTATGACAGACTTTGGTGCATTTGTTGAATTGGCAGCAGGAGTAGATGCATTACTTCATGTATCTCAGATTTCAAGAGCACACGTGGAAAAACCATCTGATGTTCTTTCAATTGGACAGGAAATCACAGCAAAAGTTGTCGACTTCAATGAAGAAGATAGAAAAATTAGCTTAAGTATGAAAGCGTTGGAACCAGAGGTTCAGGAAGAATCAGAAGAAGCATAATTAAAAATCATAGATAAAAAATAAAAATGCTACAGTCTATATATGGCTGTAGCATTTTATACGTTATAGCTTTTGTTAAAAAAATGTCTTGTAAAAGAAAGGTGGAAATAAATATGAGACTTTTAACCTTTAAAGGCGGTATTCATCCAGAAGATGGAAAAAGTCTTTCAAAAGATCATCCTATTAAAGAACTATTTCCAGGAAATGAATTAGTGTACCCATTGTCACAGCATATAGGTGCACCAGCAGTTCCTATTGTGAAAAAAGGAGATTCTGTTTTAAAAGGACAGAAAATTGCTGAGCCAGGCGGGTTTGTGTCGTCTCCAGTTTATGCGTCTGTATCAGGAACGGTAAAGGGGATTGAGAAACGCTTTAATCCAACAGGTACAAAAGTAGATTGTATTATTATAGAGAATGATGGTTTATACGAAGAAGTTAAGTATGCATCGGTACAGTCAGTAGATGAACTATCAAAAGAAGAAATTATAAAGAAAATCCAAGAAGCTGGTGTTGTGGGAATGGGAGGGGCTGGTTTTCCAACCCATGTAAAATTATCACCAAAAGATGCAGATAAAATTGAATATATTATTGCAAATGGAGCAGAGTGTGAACCATATTTGACTGCTGACTATCGAAGTATGTTGGAAAATACAGAAGAAATTGTAAGTGGAATGCGTATTGTGTTATCGCTATTCAAAAATGCAAAAGCAATTTTTGGTGTTGAAGATAACAAGTTGGATTGTGTTGCTAAGTTAAAAGAAGCAATCAAAGAAGAGCCGCGCATGGAAGTGATGACACTTCAGACAAAATATCCACAAGGAGCAGAACGTCAGCTTATTTATGCGCTAACAAAACGAGCATTAAATTCTTCTATGCTTCCAGCGGATGCAGGCTGTATTGTAGATAATGTAGAAACATTTGAAAGTATTCATAAGGCAGTGATGGAGGGAAAACCTTTAATTGAACGTGTTGTAACGGTAAGTGGAGATGCCGTTGCATGTCCAGCTAACTACAGAGTTCCATTAGGAACAAATCACAGAGAACTAATAGAAGAAGCGGGTGGATTCAAAGAATGGCCAGAAAAGATTATTTCTGGTGGTCCAATGATGGGATTTGCGATGCCTGTCCTTGATGTACCAGTTACAAAAACATCTTCCGGAATTCTGGCTTTCTTGAAGGATGAAGTTAAACAGGATGTACCATCTGCATGTATCAATTGTGGAAGGTGTGTAGAAGTCTGTCCTAGCAGGATTATACCATCAAGACTTGCTGACCTTGCAGAACGACATGAGGAAGCAGGATTTGTTTCTATGAATGGTCTTGAATGCGTGGAATGTGGTTCTTGTAGTTATGTTTGCCCTGCCAAACGTCAGTTAAAACAGGCAATTGGCTCTATGCGAAAGATGGCACTTGCAAACAGAAAAAAGAAATAACAAAGGAGGAACTACACAAATGAATGAAAAACTGAATATCTCTTCATCACCACATGTTCGTGATAAGATGACAACGAATAAAATTATGCTATATGTTTTGATTGGACTTTTGCCAGCAACGATTTTTGGAATTTATAACTTCCGAAATGAGCATGCGTGGATTCTAGTTGTAGTTACAACTTTTACAGCAGTGCTTTCGGAATATCTATACGAACGTTTGATGCACAAACCAATTACAATTGGAGATTTAAGCGCTGCAGTTACTGGACTTTTATTGGCACTGAACCTTCCCCCAACTTTACCAGTTTGGATGGGAGCTTTAGGATCAGTATTTGCAATTGTAGTTGTAAAACAGTTGTTTGGTGGATTGGGACAAAATTTTATGAATCCAGCGCTCGCTGCAAGATGTTTCTTATTGATTTCATTTACAGGGAGAATGACTTATTTTGTTTACGATGGAATTACAGGAGCAACACCACTTGCTAAATTAAAAGCAGGGGAAACAATCAATACATTTGATATGATGGTAGGAACCATTCGAGGAACCATTGGTGAAACTTCCATGTTCGCAATTATTCTAGGCGCTTGTTTTCTTCTATTGATGGGAGTGATCGACCTTAGAATTCCAGGTACATATATTGTTACTTTTGTTATTTTTATTAGTATATTTGGTGGGCAAGGATTTGATCCAAGTTTTATTACAGCACATCTTTGCGGAGGTGGATTAATGCTTGGAGCATGGTTTATGGCGACAGATTATGTGACCTCACCAATTACAAAAACGGGACAAATCGTATATGGTGTATGTCTTGGAGTGTTGACGGGGCTATTCCGTTTGTTTGGTGGATCTGCAGAAGGGGTTTCTTATGCAATTATAATTAGTAACTTACTAGTTCCGTTGATTGAAAAGATGACTCTTCCAAAACCATTTGGAAAAGGAGGAGAAAGAGTATGAAGAAAATTATAAAAAATACAGCAATTCTAACAGCAATTACATTGGTTGCAGGAATGCTTTTAGGATTGGTGTATGAAATCACAAAAAAACCAATTGCTGTAGCACATGAAAATGCAAAACAAGAAGCATACAAAAAAGTGTTAGAAAATGCCAGCTCTTTCGAAAATATGGATTCTTTTGATAAAAATGATGCAAATAAGCTTTTAAGAGAAGCAGCATTGCTTGAAAATGAAATATCAGAAGTAGCAGTTGCAAAGGATGAAGCGGGCGAAGTATGTGGATATGTCATTACAGTTGTATCACATGAAGGCTATGGTGGAGATATTGTTGTTTCTGTTGGAATTCAAAATGATGGAACTGTAAAAGGAATTGAAATGTTAAAAATAGGAGAAACAGCAGGTCTTGGAATGAAAGCTACCGAAGATGTGTTTAAAAATCAGTTCAAAGACAAACAGGTTTCTCAGTTCCAATATACAAAATCTGGAGAAGCAGGGGACGAAATGATTGATGCATTAAGTGGGGCAACGATTACTACAAATGCCGTTACAAATGCAGTGAATGCATCTTTAGTGTATTTTCAAAACATGATAGGAGGTGCAGTGAATGAATAAGTATGCAGAAAGACTGTACAATGGTCTTATTAAAGAAAATCCAACCTTCGTATTGATGCTTGGAATGTGTCCTACATTGGCTGTTACAACATCCGCAATTAACGGGATTGGTATGGGACTTTCTACAACCGTAGTTCTCATTCTTTCGAATATGCTAATTTCTATGCTTAGAAAAATCATACCAGACTCTGTTCGAATGCCTGCGTTTATCGTCGTGGTTGCATCTTTTGTAACAATGGTACAATTTTTAATGGAAGGGTTTGTGCCAAGTTTGTATGATTCTTTGGGAATTTATATTCCATTAATTGTTGTAAACTGTATTATTTTAGGTAGAGCAGAAAGCTATGCCTCAAAAAATCCAGTCCTACTATCCGTTTTTGATGGAATTGGAATGGGACTTGGGTTTACAGTTGGTTTAACATCTATTGGTATTGTTCGAGAGTTGATAGGATCTGGAAAAGTATTTGGATTTTCTATACTCCCAGCTTCATATGAACCAATTTCTATTTTCATACTTGCACCAGGAGCCTTTTTTGTACTGGCAATACTTACTGCAGTGCAAAATAAAGTAAAAGCAGGAAAGCAAAATCAGGTGCAAAAGACAGAAGAACGTGGATGTAGTTTTAATTGTGCATCTTGTGGAAATAAAACAGGTTGTAAGGAACAGGAGGATTAAAGCATGAAGGAATTATTATTGATCGCAGTAGGTTCTGCATTTGTAAATAATGTAGTACTTAGTCAGTTCCTTGGAATTTGTCCATTCCTAGGTGTTTCTAAGAATGTAAAGACAGCGGCAGGAATGGGTGGAGCAGTTGTTTTTGTTATCACGATTTCTTCCTTTGTAACAGGACTTATTTATAAATTCATATTAGTAAAGACAGGATTTGAATACCTGCAAACGATTGTATTTATCCTTGTAATTGCTGCACTTGTTCAATTTGTCGAAATGTTTTTAAAGAAAGTGATGCCGCCATTGTATGATGCGCTGGGTGTTTATCTTCCTTTGATTACAACAAACTGTGCTGTATTAGGGGTTGCTCTTACCAATGTACAAAAATCCTATTCAATTCTAGAAAGCGTGGTAAATGGATTGGCAACAGCTGTAGGTTTTCTTGTATCGATTGTGTTAATGGCAGGAATTCGAGAAAAAATCGAATATAATGATATTGCACCGTCATTTAAAGGAACACCAATTGTGCTTGTGACAGCAGGCCTTATGGCAATTGCATTTTTTGGATTTTCAGGTTTAATATAGGAGGGAAGATTCATGTTAACAGGAATCATAATTGCTGCTGCCATTGTTGGAGGAACAGGGCTGTTTATTGGAATATTTCTAGGAGTATCTGGTAAAAAGCTGGCAGTAGAAGTAGATGAAAGAGAAGAAGCAATTCTAAACGCATTACCAGGAAACAATTGCGGAGGATGCGGATATGCAGGATGTTCTGGACTTGCATCTGCAATTGTAAAAGGAGAAGCACCAGCAGGAGGGTGTCCAGTCGGTGGAACACCAGTTGCTGAAAAAGTTGCTGCGATCATGGGACAGTCTGTAGAAGATCAAATGCGTATGACAGCATTTGTAAAATGTGCAGGTACATGTGAGAAAGCACAGCAACAATATGAGTACACAGGTATTAAAGATTGTACAATGGTCAATATGATGCAAGACAATGGCCCAAAAGGATGCTCCTATGGCTGCCTTGGTTATGGTACATGTGTAGAAGCATGTCCATTTGATGCAATTCATATTGTAGATGGAGTGGCTGTAGTAGATAAAGAGGCATGTAAAGCATGCGGAAAATGTATTGCGGTCTGTCCAAAACATCTAATCGAATTGATACCATATGAGCAAAAGACAATGGTTCAATGTAACTCCAATGAAAAAGGAAAAGCCTTGATGGATGTATGTTTGGTCGGATGTATCGGATGTAAACTTTGCGAGCGAAATTGTGAAGCAGGGGCAATTACAGTAACCAATTTCCTTGCACACATTGATGCTTCCAAATGTACGAATTGCGGAGTATGTGCAGAAAAATGCCCACGAAAGATTATTATTCCACGGCAGATTCCTGTATAAAATAGAAACAGAAAAGCTCACCAAAGAGAAGATTTATATAGAAGAATCTCTGGGGTGAGCTTTCTTAACAAGGAGCATTTATGTTTAGAGCAAGAAAAAGGAAATTGGCAATTGGATGTATGTTGTTAGGTGTTTTTTTTCTATGTAGTTGTACAAAATATCAAGAAGGAAAGAAACCAATGCAGATGGATGGCTTTTTCTTTGATACAGTTATAAAAATACAAGTCTGGGGAAAAAACGATGAGAATCTAATGGCGGAATGTGAAGAGTTATGTAAAAAATATGAACAGCTTTTTGATCGTAAAAACGAAAACAGTGATGTTTGGAAAATAAACCATTCCAATGGAAATTCTGTAGAAGTCTCAGAAGAAACAGCATTTTTGATAAAAGAAGCATTGGAATATAGTAGAGTATCAAAAGGAGCGTTTGATATTTCTGTCGCACCGCTTAGTGATTTATGGGATGTGAAAAATAATCCTGGAAATATTCCATCTAATGATGAGATTGAAAAAGCGAAAGTCCATGTAGGATACGATAAAGTGAAACTTCAGGGAAATACGGTCACTTTGGAAGATCCCAAAATGGCAATTGATCTTGGAGCAGTTGCAAAGGGATATATAGCAGATCAATTGAAAGAGTTTCTTTGTGAAAAAGGGGTAAAACAAGCGATCATTGATCTAGGAGGAAATGTCTTAGCAATCGGGCATAAACAAAGTGGAGAGCCATATCACATTGGAATTCAAAGGCCTTTTGCAAATCGTGGAGAAATTATAACAACAGTAACAATACAAGATAAGTCTGTTGTTTCTTCAGGAACGTATGAGCGTTATTTTAAGGTGAAAGACAAAATTTACCATCATATCATGAATCCGAAAACAGGATATCCTTATGAGAATGACTTACTCCAGGTTACAATCATATCAGATTCTTCTTTAAAAGGAGATATTTTTAGTACAATGTGTTATACATTAGGATTAGAAGAAGGAAAAAAACTTGTAGAGCAGCAAAAAAATATGCAGGCTATATTTGTGACAAAAGATGAAACAATACATCGAGTTGGATTTTGAGAAATCGAACATATGGTTGCAAAGGATATAGGGGTATGCTATGATAATTGCTGGAGGATTGTATGAAAAAAAATGATTGGATATTAATTGGCTGTCTAGTTCTTGTAGCAGGAATCTTCTCTTTGTTTTATGTTTTTGCAAAAACAGATGAGAATGCTAAAGTTATTATCACAATTGATGGACAGAACTATGGAACGTATTCGTTGAAAGACGAGACAGAGATTGACGTGAAAGGGAAAAATACACTGTGTATAAAAGATGGGCAAGTTAAGATGTTAGAGGCAGATTGCAAAGATCAGATTTGTGTACATCATAAACCAATTTCGAAGTCAGGGGAAAGCATCATATGTCTTCCAAATAAATTGATTGTTACCATTGAAAGTGAAGAGTCAGAAAAGTTGGATGCTGTTTCACAGTGATGAATATAGAGGTGAGAAAGTGAAAAATAAAGTACCCTATTTTGGAATGATGACGGCTTTGTCTCTTATACTTAGTTATGTAGAATCGTTGATTCCAATTCAATTTGGAGTGC
Organism: Ruminococcus sp.; assembly: GCA_029256845.1. Taxonomy (GTDB): domain Bacteria; phylum Bacillota; class Clostridia; order Lachnospirales; family Lachnospiraceae; genus JAHHTM01. The sequence goes on from JARIEI010000034.1 coordinate 23,160, forward strand.
CTGGAATTAAGCTTGGACTTGCAAATTTAATCGTTGTGATTGTATTGTATATGCGTGGATTTCAATCCGCTCTTTTGATTTGCATTTCAAGAATTTTATTATCTGGCTTTTTGTTTGGAAATATGTTTGCTATTTTTTACAGTCTTGCAGGTGGTATACTCAGTTTGCTGATTATGAATTTCTTGAAGAAAAAAAAGTGTTTTAGCATAATTGGTATTAGTATAGCAGGAGGGGTGGCTCATAACTTGGGACAATTATTTGTGGCGATGTTAGTTGTAGAATCTTATAAAGTTGGATTTTATTTTCCAGTACTAATGTTTGCAGGGATGCTAACGGGAGCTTTTATCGGTGGATTGTCTGCAGAAATTATAAAACGAGTAAGAAAAATATCAATGATAGAATAGAAAAGGAAGGAATAGGACAGATGATTTCGTATTTAAACGGAGAACTGGCAGCAGTGGAAAAAGAGAAAGTAATTGTAGAAGTTTCGGGGATTGGATACGGTGTCTTTATGTCAAGTAGATCCTTTGATTTACTCCCGCCGGTTGGAAATAAAATAAAAATCCATACTTATATGAATGTAAGAGAAGATGCAGTACAGTTATTTGGCTTCCTTACAAAGGAAGAACTCGATTTTTTCAAGCTTTTAATTACGGTAAACGGAATTGGTCCGAAAGGTGGACTTGGAATTTTATCGAAATTATCCGTTGATGAATTACGATTCTCTGTTTTATCAGGTGATGTGAAAGCAATCTGTAAAGCACCTGGAATTGGAAAGAAAACGGCAGAAAAATTAATCATAGAGTTAAAAGATAAACTTGATATTGAAGAAGTATTGAACCACGCAGAAGGAACAGCTTCAGCACAAGTTTCTACGGTGAAAGATGAGGCGCATACGGAAGCAATTCAGGCGCTAGTTGCGTTGGGCTATGGAAATGCTGAAAGTCTTCGTGCGGTAAAAGCGGTTGCTCTTGAAAATCCAACTGCAGAAGATATTTTAAGAGAAGCATTAAAGAAAATGATGTAAGAAAAAAAGTTTAGATTTTAGAGGAAATCAATGGGAAAACGAATTATTACGACAGAAAATTTAGAGGAAGATGTTAAGATAGAAAGTAGTCTTCGTCCGCAAATGTTAAAAGACTATATCGGACAAGAGAAGACAAAGGAAACGTTAAAGATCTATATTAAAGCGGCAAAGGAACGAAAAGAAGCGTTAGATCATGTTTTGTTTTATGGTCCACCCGGTCTTGGGAAAACAACTTTGGCAGGAATTATTGCGAACGAAATGGGAGTTCATTTAAAGATCACATCTGGACCAGCCATTGAAAAGCCAGGGGAAATGGCAGCGATTTTAAATAATCTCCAGGAAAATGATGTGTTATTTGTAGATGAAATTCACAGATTAAACCGGCAGGTAGAAGAAGTGTTGTATCCAGCTATGGAAGATTATGCTATTGATATTATGATCGGAAAAGGTGCAACAGCACGTTCCATTCGTTTGGATTTACCAAAGTTTACGCTGGTTGGTGCTACTACTCGTGCAGGTATGTTAACCGCACCATTACGAGATAGATTTGGCGTGGTCAATCACCTGGAATTTTATACGGAAGAGGAGCTTCAGACAATCATTATAAGATCAGCAGGAATGCTAGGAGTAGAGATTGAGGAAAAAGGAGCTTTGGAATTGGCGAAACGTTCGCGTGGAACCCCACGTCTTGCTAATAGACTTTTAAAACGTGTGAGAGATTTTGCACAAGTAAAATATGATGGCGTGATTACAGAAGCAGTTGCGCAGTACGCATTAGATTTATTAGATGTTGACAAGTATGGATTGGATCATATTGATCGGAACATTTTACTTACCATGATTGAAAAATTTCATGGTGGACCTGTGGGACTTGATACGCTTTCCGCTACGATTGCAGAAGATTCTGGAACTTTGGAAGATGTATATGAACCTTATCTTCTAAAAACTGGCTTTATTCAAAGAACTCCAAGAGGTAGAGTTGTTACGGAATTGGCTTATTCTCACCTTGGAATTCCTTATATTACAGACGATGAGAAGAAATAGAGTAAATAAAATATAAAAATAGTTGGTTTTTCTTTCCAATTAGTTTATAATAACACATAAGAAACGCAAGGAGGGTATTATGAGTTCAGCAAAACATTTTACAGAAGTACTGATCGGAGGAAAGGTTTATACATTAAGTGGTTTTGAAGGGGAGGAGTATCTTCAGAAAGTGTCTTCCTATTTGAATCATAAGATCACAGAGTGTACCAACAGTGAAGGATACAGAAAACAAAGTGCTGATACACGAAATGTACTCCTTGCCTTGAATATTGCAGACGATTATTTTAAGGCGAAAAAGCAAGGGGATTCTCTTGAAAACGACATTGAGTTAAAAGACAAAGAGATGTACGATTTAAAGCATGAATTGATTTCTGTTCAGATTAAATTAGAAAATGCGGAAAAAGAACTTGCAAAAATGAAAGAAGATAACAACAATCTTCAGATGCAGATTGTAAAATTAGAAACTGAAATGAAAAATCGAAGAAAATGAAACTAGGCTGTCAAAAGACAGCTTATTTCATTTTAAGATCAATGGAGGAGTATTTTGAAAAAAGACAAATCGAATCACAGAAATATAGAAATTTTGGCACCAGCAGGTTCTTATGAAAGTTTTATGGCAGCTATACGTGCAGGTGCGGATGCAGTTTATGCTGGAGGACCTTATTTTGGAGCTCGTGCTTTTGCAGATAATTTTACAGTAGAAAAATTATTAGAAGCGATTGATTATGCACACCTTCATGGAAGAAAATTTTATCTTACAGTGAATACACTTCTAAAAGATCATGAGATGAGTCGTCTGTACGAGTATCTTCTTCCATTGTATCGGCAAGGATTGGATGCGGTAATTGTTCAAGATGTGGGAGTACTTGACTTTGTGAGAAGTCATTTTCCAGAAATGGATATTCACGCCAGCACACAAATGACAATTACAAATCTAAAAGGCGCCAAGTTTTTGGAAGAACAAGGGGTGGAGAGAGTTGTTCCGGCAAGAGAGCTTAATTTAAAAGAAATTGCACAAATAGCAAAAGGAACGAATCTTGAAATTGAATGTTTTGTGCATGGTGCACTTTGCTACTGTTATTCAGGTCAGTGCCTTTTGAGTAGTCTTATTGGTGGACGAAGTGGAAATAGAGGACAGTGTGCGCAGCCATGTCGATTACCTTATACAGTAGAGAAAAAAACGGCTTACTTTATGAGTCCAAAAGATATTTGTACCCTAGATTATATTCCGGAAATGATAGAGGCAGGAATCACATCTTTTAAAATTGAAGGACGAATGAAAAAACCAGAGTATGTGGCTGCGGTTACATCTTTATATAAAAAATACACAGATCTTTATTTCGAAAAGGGGAGAGAAAATTATAAAGTATCTGCCGAGGATGTAGAGAAGTTAATGGATGTATACAATCGAGGCGGATTTAGCAAAGGTTATTACCATCAGCAAAATGGGAAAGATATGATTTCACTAAATCGTCCAAATCACGCCGGAGTAGCTGCATTGAAAGTGATTTCTCAAAATGGAAGAGAGGTTACGGCTTCTGTTTTGACTGATATTCACAAAGGAGATATTTTAGAAATTGCAAAGAAAAAAGAATACTCCGATGGAAAGGAAAATTATACTTTTGGAAAGGAATACACAAAAGGACAGAAAGCAACCATTCTTGTTCCGCGTGGATACATGTATACAAAAGGAATGATTTTACATAGAATCAGAAATCAAGAACTTTTAGGAACCATTCAAGAGCAATATGGATCTGGATTGGTTCAAGAACCAATTACAGGATATTTTCAGGCTATGGTTGGTAAACCTGCAGTGCTTACCCTAAATAAGAATGAGGTGTCTGTTTCAGTTTGTACGCAAGATCCTGTAGAAGAAGCTCAAAATCAACCGTTAGATCCAGAACGATTACGGAAGCAATTAAATAAAACAGGAAACGCAGAATTTAGATTTGAATCACTTGAGATTTCTGTGGAGGGAAACATCTTTCTTCCAATGCAAAAATTAAATGAACTTCGAAGAACGGCTATGGAAGAATTGGAAAAGAAAATATGCGTTTCCTATCGACGTGAAGAGAAGGAGTGTAAAGAGGAAGTGCAAATCGATCTTCAGTCTAGACAATCAAAGAAGTCTCAATTGACTGTCCTTGTTGAGACAAATGAGCAATTTTCAGCTGTATTAGAAAGTAAGATAATCTCACGTGTATACGTGGATGCAAATTATTCGCATGATTTATTTAATGATGTTGAACTTCAAAATAAATGTGCAAAATGTCATCAAAATGGAATAGAAATTTTTTTGGCCATGCCACATATTTTTCGAGAAAATGCGGTGCAATACTATGAGCAAAATTATGAGAAGTTTTTAAAACTGAAATTTGATGGAGTACTTGTTCGTAACTACGAAAGCGTTCAATTCCTAAAACAGAAGAATTATGAAAAAGAGATTCTTCCAGACTATAATCTCTATATATTCAATCAAAGTGCAAAAGAATTTTGGCGAAATATTGGAATGTCAAAGTTTACAGCTCCTTTGGAATTAAATAAAAGAGAGTTGGAAAGACTTGGAATAAAAGAGGCAGAACTTTTATTGTATGGAAGAATTCCATTAATGATTTCAGCTCAGTGTATACAAAAAACTTCCGAAGGTTGTTCAAAAGTCCCTAGAACATTATGGATGAAAGATCGATTAAAAAAGCAACTTCCTGTTAAAAATTTCTGTAAATTCTGTTATAATATTATTTATGATTCAGAAGTTTTGTGGATTGGAGATTTAAAACAACAAATAAAAGAAATTTCTCCTATGAGTTTTAGGTGCCAGTTCACTACGGAAACAGCGGTACAAGTAGCAGATATTTTACATGTATGTGAAACAGTTCTTTTCAAGGATCGTATTTTAGAAAAGCTTGAAGTTCCATATCATCATGGACATTTTGATCGAGGAATTTCATAGTAAGTAGGTGAAAAATGATTAATATTGTAGTGGAATTATCAAAATATCTTATTATCATACTGATGGGAGTTTATACATTCTCATGTTTTTCAGTATTTGCAAAGGAAAATGATGAAGAGCGAAAGTGGGTACTTCTTCGACAAAATATTTTAATGTTTTTGATTCATTTTACGGCATATTTTGTTATATATTTAAAAATTCAAGAGAAAAAAATTATTGTATTTTATTTAGCGCAAGTTGTATTTTTTTTACTAGTGATCATTTTGTACCGTATTCTTTATCCAAAAGTATCACGGTTGATTGTTAATAATATGTGCATGCTTCTTAGTGTCGGACTTATTATGATTACAAGATTAGCGTTTCCGATGGCTGTAAAGCAATTTGTTTTTGCAGTGGTAGGAACCAGTATTGGATTGATTGTTCCAGTTTTAATTCGTAAGATAAAAGGTGTGCAAGATTGGACGATGATTTACGCAGGGATTGGTATTGCATCCTTACTTCTCGTAGCGGTGTTTGCAAGATACTCAGGCGGGGCAAAACTTGGATTTACCATTCCTGGAATTGGAATCACAATTCAACCATCCGAATTTGTGAAGATTTTATTTGTGTTTTATGTGGCATCTAGTTTGAGTAAAGATGCATCTTTTAAGAATATAGTGATTACTACTGCGATTGCGGCAGGGCATGTACTAGTGCTTGTTTTATCAACAGATCTAGGAGCAGCATTAATCTTTTTTGTTGTATATTTAGTGATGCTTTATGTGGCAACTAGAAATCCACTTTATGCACTTGCGGGAATTGGAGCAGGTAGCCTAGCCTCTGTTGTAGGGTATCGCTTGTTTGCACATATTAAAGTACGTGTTGCGGCTTGGAAAGATCCGTTTTCTGCCTATGATTCAGGTGGATACCAAGTTGCCCAATCCCTGTTTGCAATTGGAACAGGAGGTTGGTTTGGTATGGGACTTTATCAAGGGCTTCCAGATAGCATTCCAGTGGCAGAGTCTGATTTTATATTCTCTGCTATTTCAGAGGAACTAGGTCTTATTTTCGCATTATGTTTGATTTTAGTATGTGTGAGTTGTTATGTGATGTTTCTTAATATTGCAATGGCCCTTCATAATCAATTTTATAAATTGATTGCACTTGGACTTGGAACATGCTATGTTTTTCAAGTTTTTTTAACCATAGGAGGGGTGACGAAGTTTATTCCGTCTACAGGGGTGACACTGCCACTTGTAAGTTATGGAGGAAGCTCCATTTTAAGTGTAATGATCATGTTTGGCATTATACAAGGACTTTATATTGTAAGAGAAGATGAGGAAGAGAATATTGAGAAGAGAAGAGAGAGACAACTTCGTAGAAGTGGATATTCCAAGAAGAAAAATCAAAAAAGAACACAGCGTAGAGAAAAGACAACGTTCGAAGAGGTTCCGAAACAAAGAATTCGCTAGAGTGACATATGCTTTTGTTGTACTTTTTTTGGCATTGATGTGCTATATTGTATATTTTAATATTGTACGGGCTAAGACGATTGTAAATAGCCCGTATAATCAAAGACAAGATGCATTTGCAGATCGAATCATACGAGGCACTCTTACAGATCGATCAGGAAATATTCTTGCTGAAACAAAGGTGTTAGAAGACGGAACGGAAATTCGAAACTATCCATATGGATCAGCATTTGCACATGTCATTGGATATAGCAATGCACATATTGGAAAAAGTGGATTGGAGTCTGTTGAAAATTTTGAATTGTTAACTTCAAATTCATTCTTTTTAGAAAAAATAGCCAATGATTTTAGAGGGCAGAAGAATATGGGGGATACAGTAGTAACAACATTGGATGCGAACCTTCAACAGGCAGCTTACAATGCGCTTGGTGACAATAAGGGTGGCATCGTTGTTATGGAAGCAGGTACTGGTAAGATTTTAGCTATGGTATCAGGTCCTACATTTGATCCAAATACTGTTGAAGACAGTTGGGATTATTTAAATTCAGAAGATAGTGGCAGCCCACTTCTTAATAGAACTACACAAGGATCGTATGCACCAGGATCCACCTTTAAAGTCATTACTGCACTGGAGTTTATGAGAGAATATAGTGATTATGAAAATTATACTTATGAGTGCAGTGGGCAGATTGAAAAAGATGGAACAACTATTCCGTGTTTCAACGGAAATGTTCATGGTCATGAAGATTTACGAGCTTCTCTTGCCAATTCATGCAATGCATCTTTTGCAAATATTGGATTAATGTTAGACAAAACTGCATATCGTCAAACGGTGGAGAGTTTGCTTTTTAATAAAAAGTTACCATGCTTGTTTGATTATAGTAAAAGTTTATTTCAAGTCACAAAGGATAGCGGAACAGCTGAGATGATGATGACAGCCATGGGGCAAGGAAAGACTATGACAAGTCCGTACCATATGGCGTTAATAACCGCTGCAATTGCTAATGGTGGTGTTTTGATGGAACCATATCTTGTAGAAAAAGTTACCAATCACAAGGGAGCACAAATTCGTAAGAACGTTCCTAAAAGTTATAAAAAGCTAATGTCCGTACAGGAGGCTGCGCAGTTAAAATCTTACATGCATTCTGTAATTGAAGAAGGAATTACAGCTACCGCACTTCAAGGATTATCTTATTCCGTTGCTGGAAAAACAGGGACCGCAGAATATAGCTTAGTAGATGAAAATAAAACCCATTCTTGGTTTATTGGTTTTACAAATGTGGATCATCCTGAATTGGTAATTAGTGTTGTGATTGAAGGAAATGATGGAGATTTAAGTACCAACGCAGTTTCAATTGCAAGACAGGTATTAGATGCGTATTATAATTAGGTGAAACCAAAAGGAAGAGATTCATGCAAATAAAATTTTATTGTAATTTGTTTATAAGCGAAGATTTTGAAAGCAAAAAGAAAAAAATCATAAGAAAATTACGAAACAATAAAGTACAACCGCATGTCTATGTGCTGGCATTGCCATTTGAAACTTGTAATCAGTTAGAATTTTACTCTTCTATGATGCTTCGGCAACATGCTTATCAAAGCAAACAGATTTTTGTTGTAGGAATTGCAAATGGATATGAGGATGCAATTTACATGACGCAAGAGATTGTTCAAAAAGTATACGAAGACACGAAAGATACAAACATTCGAAAGTATATTGAACGAAAGCAAGAAGAATTCGAAAAAGAAGGAAGGTAACAGGTATGTTACATATAATACTGTGTATTCTAAAAATAATCGGTTGGATTCTACTTGTGATGTTGGCTGTCATCCTTCTAGTTGTTGGAGTTTTTCTGCTTGCCCCAGTACGATATCGTTGTAATCTTAATATACAAGATGACTTTAAAAATGTGAATTTGAAGCTTAAATTTTCTTGGATTTTTCATTTGATTCGAGGTCAACTTTTATACAACAATGATGGTTTGGATGTTCAAGTTAAGATTGCGTGGAAAACATATCCTATTGATCAAGAAGAAAAAAAAGCACAGGAAGATAGAAAAGACAACACGGTAGTTGCAAATGTAACGAACGCATCGCTAGAGATGCATTCCGAACAAAGAGAGGAACCCTTCATAGAAAAGAAACCAAAAAGGGAAAGACCAATACAAGATGTAGAGAAAGAACCAAAAAAATCTCAAAAAAAAGAACCAAATAAACTAGAACAACTGATTGAAAAAATAAAATACACATTTCAAAAAATATGTGCTACTATAAAAACATTACAAAAGAAGAAAGATTATGTACAAAGGTTTTTAAAAAATGAAATTCATAAAAACGCATGGTCTGTATGTCTTTTACATGTAAAAATATTGTTGCGTAGAGTGAAGCCTAAAAAGCTCTTTGGAACTGTGGAGTACGGGACGGATGATCCTGCGCTTACAGGACAAGTACTTGCGTTTATCAGCATGATTTACCCTTTTACAGAAGAAAAGATTGAAGTTATACCAGATTTTAATGAAAAAAAGTTAAATGCAGATATTTGTGTGGTGGGAAAAATTCGGAGCTTTTATTTTTTACAAATGGGAATAAAGTTGCTGCTAAACAAAAATGTACGTATTACGTATAAGCATATTAGAACAATAATAAATAGAATATGATTGGAGGTTCATAATTATGGCAGAGGGAAATAATTTTAAAAATACGGTAGATGCATTGTTTCAGGGTATGGATCGTGTGATTTCATCCAAAACAGTAGTGGGGGATGCAATTCACATAAATGATACCATTATTCTTCCGTTAGTTGATGTTTCTTTTGGAATGGGAGCGGGTTATCTGTCGGATGATAAGAAAGGACGTGGAACAGGGGGATTAGGCGGAAAGATTTCTCCAAGTGCAGTTTTAGTCATTAAAGATGGTACAACAAAACTTGTGAATATTAAGAATCAAGATACAGTAACAAAAATCTTGGATCTTGTACCAGATGTAGTAGATCGATTTACGACCAAAAAAGAAGATCGAGTTACAGAAGAAGATGTGATGGATATTTTAAATTCTGAAGAATAAGGCAAGAATTTTTTTAAAGAGCATACAATAGTATAAATAGATTTTCTGGGGGAACCACTTTTGAAAAGAGTAATAGGATTTGCCTTGATTTGGTTTGCGCTTGGTATGATTTTGATGTGTTTTCTTCCGGAATGTGCAGGGATATGCGTTATAGTCATATGCCTGCTTTTAGGCTACAAACTTTTTTGCTGCGACTAATTAATTGGTAGAAATGAAAAAGGACACAGAAAAAAAGTACTCACAATCTTGTGGGTACTTTCCGTGTCCTTAAAATGTTTTATTATGCACGCTCAACGCAACCTGATTTTAAGCAAGATGTACATACGTACATTTTCTTAGCACCGTTATCAGTTTTTACTTTAACGGACTTTACGTTTGATTTCCACATTTTTGGTGTTTTTCTATGAGAGTGACTTACATTGTTTCCGAAGTGAGCACCCTTTCCGCAAATAGCACATTTAGCCATCATTGCACCTCCTAACAATCTGAAATAGTCTTTACAGACTCACAACACTATCATTCTAACAGAAAGA
>JARIEI010000179.1 GCA_029256845.1 Ruminococcus sp.
AGATGATCAAGGAAATGGAACTTTCAAACGAATCAAAAAAGATTCTTTCTATTGGTATCAAAAGCTGATTAGAACCAATGGAGAAGATTTAGAGTAAAGGAAAACCTCTGAAATGTCTAAAATGATGATTATGATGACTTTAATGACGTGGAACAAGTGATGAATTTTATTTTTAATGGATAGTAAATAGTTAACGAGAAATTCCCTTAGGTAGACCAGAAATAACTTGGTTTGGCTTAAGGGGATTTTTTAGTTAAAATATGTAACGTTTTCGATATGTCGATAATTTTATTGTAGAGTGCATATACAACTGTTATAATAGGAATGTAGAAATAAATAGGAAACTGTCCACATTTTAAAAGAAATTGTTGTAGGACATAATAACAGTATTATAGGTTCTGTTTGAGAACATGTAGTGAGGAGAGAAGAGTATGAAAAAAACATTTCTAAGTATGATGCTTGTATTTGTATTGCTAGTGAGTCAAAGCACAGCACTAGCTTTTGCAAAAACGGAGGGAGAAATAACAGTAAACGACTGGAATCAATTTGTAAAAGCACTCGAAAGTAATCAATATGATACGATAAACCTCGGTGCATCAATCAAATCAGAACGTTTACCAAAGGACACTCCATTGATTCTCGGAAAGTCTGGAAAAGAGATTACGATAAACGGGAATCACCATCAGATTACTTTAAATGAGGCGGGAATTCTATTAGGAGGAGATGTAACATTTAATGAGACTAACATTGTTTTTTTGAATCCAGTTCGTAACGCAATTATTGCCAATGGGCATAGTTTAACTTTGAATAGCGTAACGTCTACAAAAAGTACATTTCCAATACATGTTTTTGCAGGTTCCCTAACAGGATATAAAGAAGAAATCCCTAAGAGTGGAGAAAATGGAACTATTACGATTAGTGGTGTAAGTCAAATTGCAAAAGTTTTTGCGGGAAGCCTTGCGGAAGGTAATAATGCGGCAGATACTCAGAATAATGAATATACTGGAAATACTTCAATCACAATAAATGCTACAGAAGAAAGCAAAATCAAAGGAATTTACGCACACGGTGCTCGTGAACCTAGAGGAATACAAGAGGATGGTAAGCCCCATGGAGATGATATGTTTGGGGATGCAGGCAAATATAAAGTAAATGGAGAAGTTACTATTAATCTTTATGGTTCTGTGGTAGAAAGTGTATTTGGAAAGACTGGTGGAGCACGTGATGCAAAATTAGTATATAACAAAGATGGAAAAGGTAATCCAACTAATAATTTAGTTGCGAAGGATATTGGTGAATTAGTCGTTCAATCTGGAAAATTAACACCTAAAGTTGGAAGTTCTTTGAGTCCAAATTCTAATATAACAATTGAACACCCATTAGGACAACTTTCTATGGTTAATTATGGAAATCCGACGATTAATGATTTTAATAGTAAAGGATGTTTGGTATTAGGCCAAGAGCAGCATTTAACTATAACTGGCAATGTTACAAGTAAAACGAAGTTAGGAATTGGATTATCCTTGGGTGATATATCACGAGATGAGCCAAAAGTTGGACATACTTATATTACGGCTGTGCATTCAAATCCAGGAGATTTTACACTTCTACATAGTTATAACAAAAATGTGAATTTGAATAAAAAAGAGGATGGAAGATGGGTTGTTGAAGAAGGCAGTGGCAATACACAAGAGAAAACAGAACTTACATCCTATGACATTCGTGAAAAGAAAAAGACTATATCGAAGGCAGACTACATAAATTATCAAGGAGTTGATTTTGATGTAGACTGTACCTTTAAAGATCCAACAGGTAGTCTTGATCAAGTGATCATGAAGTATACGATTAAATATGAATCAATGCTGCCATTAAAAATAGAAAGTCATAATGGTGTGGTAGGATTAAGGAATCTTAACCTTCAAATTAGTCAACAAGGAGACGAAAATGGTGCAGAAAAAATACTAAGTATTGAGCGCTTAGACACAGCACAAAGCGTGTATGCTGGAAACTATACCATAGACATTGAGACGGAAGTAAATGGGCAGCCAATGAAAAAAACAATAACACTGCAAATCACAGAAGGTGGAGAAACACAACCAGAGAAACACGTCCATCAGTGGGAATATAGTGCTCAAGGTACAACAATTATCGCAAACTGTAAAGGGAAAGGAAATTGTGACGTGACAGGGAAACAGGCAATACTTGAGCTTGTAGCCCCAATAGACCTACAATTTGATGGTAATAGTAAACATGCAACTATAAAAGGAAACATTCCAGATGTGGAGAATCCAAAGATAATATATTCATTAGACGGTCAATTGATAGATGCAGATCCAACAGATGTGGGCAATTATGTTGCATCTATGAGTTTAGGAGGAAAGACTGCAAACGTGCCGTTTATCATCACAAAGGCAAAAGAAAAAGATTTAGGACAATTGAATGTAATGATTAAGGCGAACGAACAGTCAATCACCATTCCTAATATAGGAAGAGGAATGCCTGAAAATGCAAAAATTGAATCTTATATACTTGGAACGCCAACTGGGAATACAGTGACACAAGTTAAGGATGTACAAGTTGTGGATGGAACGCTTAAAGCGACTATAGTAAATGGAAAAGCAGGTGAAAAGATTACATTTCCTGTTACGATTACTTCTAAAAATTATAATGATAGCATGGTAAATGTGGTTGTTACGCTTGCAGATAAAGAGAAGGTTAACATTGACGTAACGAATGTAACATTTAACAAAGAGGAATATGATTGTCAAGGCCACGCTGGATATAGTGGCAATCCAATCGTTGAGAATAATATAGTGCCGATCGATCAGCTTGATAAAGTTTATGAAGGAACTATGGCTAATGGTGACAACTATCATGAAGTAAATATAGAACCAACGCAAGCAGGTGATTATACGGTAACATTCAAAATACCAGATGACAATGAAGTATATCTTGGTCAAAGTGATTCTGTTGCGTTTAGTATTAATAAAAAAGAACTCCAATGGGATACAAGTAATCTTGTTGGAGAAAAGGTGTATGATGGTAAAATAGATGCGCCAAAGCTAGAAGGTGAATTGAAAACGGATGGGATATTGGCAGCTGACATTTCTGAAGTAAGATTTCGTTATAGTGAAATCAAAACACCTACTTTAACATCTGCTGATGTAGGGGAGTATACACTACAAGTAAACGTAGACAACCCTCATTTAGAGGGAGAGAAGGCTCATAATTATTTGTTACCACAATCTAGTCCAGAGGTTACTGTTAGGGTAATTCAAGCAAAAGGATCAGGAACGGTTAAAATTAATAATTGGACTGTTGGAGATCAAATTCCGGTGCCAGAGGTAATAACAACAAATGATTCAAGCAAAGTGCAGTATGAATATAAAAGAAAAGAAGAACCAGAAACAGCATATAAGAATTTTATCGAATTTCCACCAAATTCTGCAGGAATATATGTTTTAAAGGCAACTTTTGAAGCAACGTTAAATTATACAAAAGCTATTGCCACCACAGAATTTACTGTTACAGAAACTCAAATGAGTAAGCAGTTTCAAGTTGACTTAAGCGCAGAGCCGCTCGAAGGTGGAACTGTAAAAGGTAGTGGACGATTTGATGAAAATAAGAATATAACGGTTGAAGCTATCCCGAATGAAGGATATAAATTCTTGTGTTGGAAAGAGAAGAATCATGAAATAAAGAATGCTAGTGCAGTTTATTCGTTTAACTTGGTGAAAGATCGTAATCTTGTTGCAGTCTTTGAAAAAGAAACAACATTACCTCTTGAGAAAAATAAAATCGAAAAGAATGAGTTAACAAAAGTTCCAGAAACAATTACACAGTATAAGACTATTGACGAGTTAAAACAAGCAATGGTAAAAATAACAGAACAAGGTGGATATTCTGGAAAACATATGAAATTCTATGATGTGAAATTAAAACTTACGAAAGACAACGGAAAAACATGGTATGATGCTACAGAAAATGACTTCCCAGTAGAAGGGATTGTAGTTGAATTTCCATATAAGGATATGGGAAAAGGAATTGGAAAAGATACACATGATTTTTATGTGACACATATGTATAGTATCACTTCTGAACGTCTTGGAACTGTGGCAGGAGAAATAGAAGTTCCGTCAGTAACGAAATTAGAGGATAGAATAAGAGTCACTTTAAAAGGATTATCACCGGTAAGTGTTTCATGGAGAACAATTGAAAATCAAGGTGCAACTGATTCGACAAACCATGGTACAGGAGCAGTAAAGCCTGGGAAAGATACTACAGTAAAACATGAAAAAAATAGTGCTTCGAACAAAGAAAATTCAAAGTTATTACCTAAAACAGGTGATCAAAGTGATGTACTATATGTGATTTTTATTATGATATTATCTGTAATTGCGTGTGTTAGTTTATCTTATATTCGTATAAAAAAGTGGATAGAAAAAGCAAATAGATAAAAATTGAGTCTCTAAGCTGGTAATGGCGGAGGATTATCTGAATCCCCCGCCATTACTGATTTTAGAAGGAGTTTTATTGTTTTAGCATAAATATGTTTTTTAGAGCAAGACAAATACGTTTTTAGGTCCCAATCACTTAACAATGAATCATAAAATATCTAATAAAAACAACTTATTATCAACATTAAGGAAATCTTTTGATTTTCTTGCATCGTTTCTTAATTTGTATGAACTATATTGTAATTAAGTTACATTGAGTATATGAAATTGGGAGGTAATGCAAGTGATAGCTATTGTGTTTTTGGGGTATGAATTTTTAACATCATTTATTCCATTTCTAATTTTATTGATGGTATTTAGAGTTGTTCGTAAAAAGAAAGGAATGGATTTATCAAAGAAATACTATGTGTCAATTATTCTTTTTGCATTGTATATCATTGGTACATTTCATATTACAGGAATGGGAACCTTATATGAGGTATTTCAGTACCATTTAGAAATGCGAAAAGAACAATTGAATTTGATTCCATTTTCAAAAGATATAGAAATGATTCCTTATATATTGAATGTTGTATTATTCATTCCATTTGGTTTTTTTGTTTCTGCTTTCATAAAAGATGGACATAGCTTGCGAAAGACAACTTGTGCCGGATTTTTCTTTTCTTTATTGATTGAAGCAAGTCAGTTGTTAAATAATAGAAGTACGGATATCGATGATTTAATACTAAATACAATAGGGGCTTTGATCGGAGGCGTAATCGTTCACTTTTTCTTAAAAAATACGAAAGAAGAAAATTATTCTGATACTTTTTCACAGG
>JARIEI010000053.1 GCA_029256845.1 Ruminococcus sp.
GATGTTGCTTATATTTTTGATTGGAGTATTTTTGCATCTTGCTGGATATTTGGATTCAGGAAGAATAAAGAACTTCCAAATTCTGTTCATAATTTTGGGCGGAGCATTGATTCTAGTTGCTGTTTGGATTTGGATAAACGCGGTTTTGATTCAAAAGATTGATCAAGAGATTAAAAAGAACCATCTTGTGACGACTGGAATATATGCGTGGGTTCGAAATCCCATTTATTCAGCAATTGCAATTGCTTTGACAGGATTAGGAATGTTTTTTGCGAATGCATGGTTATTGTTTCTTCCATGCCTTTTTTGGGTTGAGATTACAGTTTTGATGAAGTTTACGGAAGAAAAATGGTTGAAAGAACGTTATGGGCAGAGTTATATGAACTATTGTAAACGAGTAAATCGTTGCATTCCGTGGATTCCAAAACAAAAATAATATCAAAGGTTGTTGTTTGCATTCCTCTTTATATTCACTTAAATTTTAAATTTTAGATTTATACACCATTGTGCCTTGCCCATAGAAAATATTTTGTGGTAAAATAATAAGGTTCGAGCATTTAGAAAAATAGATGTAATCTTACAAAAGTATAGATTGTATCGAATCAAAAGGAGTGTGTAAATTGTTAAAGGTAGAACATTTATCATATGAGATTTATGAAGAAGGCAGACAAGCAGAGATTCTTTCTGATGTCAGTTTTTCAGTTGCAGATGGAGAGATGCTGGTGATAACTGGACCAAATGGCGGTGGAAAATCTACACTTGCAAAGTTATTGATGGGAATTAACAAGCCAACAGAAGGAAAAATCATTTTAAATGATAAAGATATTACAAACTTTTCAGTAGATGAAAGAGCAAAGGCTGGAATTGGATTTGCATTTCAGCAGCCACCAAGATTTAAAGGAATGACGGTAAGAAGGCTTCTTTCACTAGCAGCTGGAAAACCAATCGAGGAAGAAAAATGTTGTTCCTTATTAAGTAGCGTTGGATTATGTGCAAGAGAGTATATCGATCGAGAAGTAGACGCGACCTTGTCAGGTGGTGAAATGAAACGAATCGAAATTGCTACAGTACTTGCAAAACAACATGAGGTCTGTATTTTTGATGAGCCAGAGGCGGGAATCGATCTTTGGAGTTTTTCCATGCTCATCAAACGCTTTCAAAAAATCCACGAAGCAAAAAAAGAAAGTTTGATTCTTATTTCACACCAAGAAAGAATTATAAGAATGGCAGATCGTATTATGGTGATTTCAGGTGGAAAAGTTCAGACAGTGGGGGAGGCAAAAGAAATTATGCCACATCTGTTTGGAACGGAAGCAGAGCATTGTGTCTGTGGACAGCAAAAAGGAGGGGAATTCTGTGAATCTTGATGAAACAACAAAACAAGTATTGGATGTAATCGATGAAAAAGGATTTAAACAAGAAGGGGCATATTCGCTTCGTTTGAACGGAATTTCTGTGTGCCAGGGAAATAGTCCTTTTGTACGTATTGAAAATAAAAAAGACAAACCTGGAATTGATATTTATATTGCAGGAGAAGCAAGAAATGAAGAACTTCATATACCAGTTGTTATGTCAAAATCAGGTGAAGTAGATGTAGTATACAATGATTTCTACATTGAAGATGGTGCCGATGTGACGATTGTTGCGGGATGTGGAATTCATAACAGTGGATGCAATGATACGAGACATGATGGAATCCACTGCTTTCATGTAGGAAAAAATGCACATGTGAAGTATGTGGAGAATCATTATGGCGAAGGAGAAGGGACAGGTGCCAGAATTCTCAATCCAGTCACCAAAATCTACGTTGGAGAAAATGCCGCATTTACTATGGATACGGCACAAATTAAAGGAGTAGATTCTACAAAGCGAGAAACATACGTAGAACTTGCAGAAGGTGCAAAGTTAAATGTGATGGAAAAATTGATGACCCATGGGGAACAAATGGTGATTTCTAATATGGATGTGAAATTAAATGGTGAAAATAGTTCTGCACGCATCATTTCTAGGTCAGTTGCGAAAGGAACATCTAAACAAGTATTCCATCCAAAAGCAATTGGATGTAAGCCATGTCACGCGCATGTACAGTGTGATTCTATCATTATGGATGATGCACAAATTAGTTCCATACCAGAAATCAATGCCCAAAATGTAGATGCTCAGATTGTGCATGAAGCAGCCATCGGAAGAATTAACAATGAGCAACTTATAAAACTCCAGACATTTGGCATGTCAGAAGAAGAGGCAGAAGCAATTATTATTGAAAACTTTTTGAATTAGTAGATGGGGGATGGACTATGAAGAAAAAGCAATTTGGAATTATATATATTGTTATTTCATCCTTTTGTTTTGCGATGATGAATGTATTTGTACGCCTATCAGGAGATTTGCCATCCATTCAAAAGAGTTTTTTTCGTAACCTTGTTGCGCTAATGGTTGCGCTGATAATTTTAATGCGTGATAAAACGTGGTTTTCAGGGAAAAAGGAGAATATAAAATATTTATTTTTAAGGTCCCTTGCAGGAACGATAGGAATTTTGTGCAATTTTTATGCGGTGGATCATCTCGTATTATCAGATGCCTCTATGTTGAATAAAATGTCTCCATTCTTTGTGATTATATTTAGTTTCTTTGTGTTGAAAGAAAAAATAAAACCAACACAGATTCTAATTGTAGCAGGGGCATTTCTAGGTAGTTTGTTGATCATTAAGCCGACAACTTCGATTTTACAATCCCCAGCCTCGATTATTGGATTGTTGGGGGGAATGGCGGCAGGACTTGCATATACATATGTGAGATTTTTAGGAGAAAGAGGGGAAAAAGGACCATTTATTGTATTTGTATTTTCTACTTTTTCCTGTGTGGCAACGTTGCCATTTGTAATTGCAGGTTACAGTCCAATGACATGGAAACAATTGCTTTGTCTTCTGCTTGCCGGTGTATGTGCAACAGGTGGACAATTTGGAATAACAGCAGCATATTTCTATGCCCCGGCTAGAGAAATTTCTGTATATGATTATTCTCAGATTATATTCTCAGCTATTTTGGGATTTATTATTTTCCATCAGTTACCAGATGTATATAGTTGGATTGGATACGTTGTAATATGTGTAATGGCAGTTCTTATGTATTTTTACAATAATAAGTGGGCAAGAAAAAAAGCATAATACTATAAAGTAATTTTAAGATGAAATCTGCAAAGACAGGCCTTTTGGCTTGACTTTGCAGATTTGTGTTTTATAATGAAATCAAAGTATTAGTTATTAGAAAAATGGATAAATGAAGGGAGCAATCAGAATGGATACATTGATTAAAAACGGGAAAATTGTATCTGCTCAGTCCACGTATACAGCGGATATACTGATCCGAGATGAAGTTGTTTGTGCGATTGGAACAAATCTGGAACATACGTTTTCTTTAAAAGAAGAGACAAAGGTGATTGATGCAACTGGGAAATACGTCCTCCCTGGTGGAGTTGATGTACATACGCATATGGATTTACAAGCAGGGCCATGTAGAGCGGTGGATGACTTTTATGATGGTACAGTAGCGGCTGCATGTGGAGGTACGACATCAATTGTAGATCATATGGCATTTGGACCAAAAGGGTGTCCACTTCATCATCAGTTGCAGGAATATCATGGACTGGCAAAAGGAAAAGCGGTTATCGATTACGGGTTCCATGGAACGGCACAACATCCAATGACAGCAGAGATTCTTGATGAATTAGAGTCTATGATCCAAGATGGGGTACCAAGTGTTAAGGTATACATGACCTATGATTTTAAACTAGAGGATGATGAGATTTTAAGTGTCTTAAAACGAATGAAAGAACTTCACGGGGTAACAGCATTCCATTGCGAAAACCATCAGATTGTGGAAGCAAACAGAAAGAAATTTCCACAAGAAGGAAAAACAGGTCCATATTATCATGCAAAGAGTAGACCAAATCTTGCGGAGGCAGAAGCAGTAAGACGAATTCTTTACTTAGCAAAGCTAGCAGGAGATGCACCGGTATATATTGTTCATCTTTCTTGTAAAGAGAGTTTGCAGGCAGTAGAAGAAGCAAGAGCCTTGGGACAAAAAAATATTTTTGTAGAGACTTGTACACAATACCTTACATTGACAGAAGAAGAATATAAACGAGAAGATGGACTTAAATTTGTAATGTCCCCACCTCTTCGTACAAAACAAGATATCGATTATCTTTGGAAAGGGCTGGAAAATGGGGAAATACAAGTGGTAGCAACGGATCATTGTCCATTCTTTTTTGCAAAAGAAAAACAACTTGGTAAAGATGATTTTACAAAATGCCCAAATGGTGCTCCAGGTGTAGAGGAAAGAATGATACTACTTTATTCAGAAGGAGTAGTAAAAAATAAGATCTCTTTGAATAAGTTAGTGGAAGTCGCATGCACAAATCCTGCAAAAATATACGGATTGTATCCAAAGAAAGGGGTATTACAACCAGGTTCAGATGGAGATTTAATGATCTTGGATCCAGATCGACAACACATTTTAACAAAAAATGATATGCACAGTGCAGTAGATTATACTGCGTATGAAGGAATTTTAGTGACAGGTTATATTGAAATGGTGATGCAGAGAGGACATATCATCGTAGAAGATAATCAATTCATAGGAGAAAGAGGAGCAGGTCAGTTTATTTTCCGTAAACCGACTGCTTAATAAAAAGGGGCTGCGAAAGCAGTCCCTTTTTGGTAGAAGTATGTGTTACAGAAGTTGAATTCCGTTGTCGCGAGCTGTCTGGATAATGTGATCAGGCCAAATGGATGATTGAACTTCACCGATATGTGCTTTACGCAAGTAGTACATACAAATACGAGATTGTCCAATCCCACCGCCTACAGTATATGGAAGTTCCCCATTTAAAAGAGCTTTTTGGAACGGAAGCTGTGCTCGTTCTTCGCATCCGGCAATAGATAATTGCTTTTGTAATGCATCTTCGTCTACGCGGATTCCCATAGAAGAAAGTTCTAAAGCAATATCAAGAACAGGATAGTAAACAATAATATCGCCATTTAAATCCCAATCGTCGTAGTCAGGCGCACGTCCATCGTGTTTCTCTCCGGATGCCAAAACCTTACCGATTTGAGAAATAAAAACAGCTCCCCTTGCTTTAGCAATCAGATATTCTCGTTCTTTTGCTGTTTTGTCAGGATATAAGTCTTCTAATTCCTGAGAAGTGATAAAGAAAATTTCGTCAGGAAGCAATTCTTCGATGTAGTTATATCGTCTTGAAATAAAACTTTCTGTTTCTTTTAAAGCACTGTATACTTTGCGAACTGTATACTCCAGTGTTTCAGTATTTCGTTCTTCTTTGGAAATGATTTTTTCCCAATCCCACTGATCCACATAGAGAGAATGGATATTGTCTGTATCTTCATCTCGGCGAATGGCGCTCATATCTGTATAAAGTCCTTCTCCTGAATGAAAATCATAATGCTTCAAAGCATAACGTTTCCACTTTGCAAGTGAATGAACAATTTCGGCAGGGGTATCGTCTTGTTCTTTAATTCCAAAAGTAACCGGGCGCTCTACACCATTTAAATTGTCATTAAGTCCAGATTCAGGACGCACAAAAAGTGGGGCTGAAACACGAGTTAGGTGAAGAGATTTGGCAAGGGCACGTTCTAGATGGTCTTTAATCTCTTTGATAGCTACTTCTGTTTCACGTATATTAAGAGGGGATGAATACCCTTCTGGAAGAATCAAATGTTCCATAAATAAAAAGCTCCTTTTACCGTAAAGATAATATCATTCTACAATTTAAAGATGGAGAAGTCAATGTAAAGAAGAAATAAAATTATGTTGTTCAAACAACATACAGAAAAAGAAATATAGATTATACTTTTGTACAATGTGAACAAGGATGGTGTAATATGTTTAGATGGACAGAAGAAAGTATAAGATGGTGGCAGCGGGCAAAAGCATATACAAACCACTATAAAGAAATGGCACAACTTGTTTTGCCATATATACAAAAAGAGGACACATTGTATGATATTGGGTGTGGTCTTGGGTATATTGACCTTGAGTTAGTACCCTATGTCAAACAAATCAAATGCTTTGATATAGAAGAAAAGGTATTACGAGAATTAAAAAAAGAAATAGAAAATCAGAATATTGCGAATCTATCTGTAAGCAGCGAGAATTGGCTTCGACTTCCGAATCAAAGTTGTGATTCATTACTTGCGTGTTCTTTTGGTTCTATGGAAGAGTATTTGGAAGAGTTTCTTCGGATTGCAAAGAAGCAGGTTCTGATTTTGAAACGAAATCGATCAAAATTTTCACAGGAGAATTGTAAAGGAAAACCGTTGTATTCGGTGGCGGGGTGCGAAAGATATCTTAAGGAAAACAAGATACCGTTCCAAAAAGTATCTGTCTATAGTGATTTTGGCCAGCCTCTTGAGTCTTTAGAAGAGGCAGAAGATTTTGTACTTTTCCATAGAATTAACGGGAATGAACCTATAAAAGAATATTTGGAACAGCATTTGGAGCCAGGAAGATATGGATATCCATATTATTTATCGAATCGAAAAGAAATGAGCTTGTTCGTAATTCCAAAGGAGAATAAAAAAGATGAAAAGAGAAACTAAAATACTCACTGCGCTTAGTATGATTCTTGTTTTTGTGTTTTTACTGTCCTTTGGTCTTGGAAAATATCCAATTCAATTAAAGGAATTGCTTGGAATTTTGGGATCTAAAATTTTTCCGGTTTCAAAATTTTGGACAACTAATCAGGAAATTGCGCTTTTTAATATTAGAATGCCGAGAATTTTATTGGGGATTTTAGTTGGAGCAGCACTACCGGCAGCAGGGGTTTGCTATCAAGGGATTTTTAGAAATCCGATGGTATCTCCTGATCTTTTGGGAGCATCTTCGGGTGCAGCGTTTGGAGCAGTACTGGCAATTTTATCAGGAGCAGGTTTTTTGCGAATTTCTATGTCTGCATTTTTCTTTGCCCTTTTCACTGTATGGCTTGTATGTTTGGTAGGTAAACACGCGAAAGGAAACCAAACATTGGGGCTGGTACTGGCAGGTATTATGATTAGTTCAGTCTTTACATCGGCTACTTCTTTTTTAAAATTAGTGGCGGATCCTGATCAAGAATTACCGGCAATTACATATTGGTTAATGGGAAGTCTTTCCGGTGCAAAAAAAAGTGATGTTTCTTTTGCTATTATTCCGATTCTTATGGGGTTAATTCCGTTATTCTTATTGAGATGGAAATTGAATCTTTTAACACTTGGAGAAGATGAAGCTAGGACTATGGGAGTAGATGTACCTAAAATACGTGGCGTTGTAATTGCGTGTGCCACATTAATTACAGCAGCAAGTATATCTGTAAGTGGTATGATTGGCTGGGTAGGACTTGTGATTCCACATTTTGCTAGAATGTTGATTGGATGTGATTACAGGAAGTTACTTCCAGCTTCTGTTCTTATGGGAGCTACCTTTATGTTGGTTGTAGATAATATCGCAAGACTTGCGACAACATCAGAAATTCCAATTGGAATTTTAACATCCTTTGTAGGAGCCCCATTCTTTTTATATTTGATTATGAGAGAGGGGGAATAGAGATGGAACTTGAGGTGTCAAATTTAGAAGCATACTATGGAAAACATAAAGTGTTGTCAAATCTTTCATTTTCCTTAGAAAAAGGAAAATTGATGTGTGTGTTAGGACCAAATGGAGTTGGGAAAAGTACACTTTTTCAATGTATTTTAGGTTTGAAAAAACAACATGCCGGAAAAATTTATATCGAAAATGAAGAAATGGAAACTTTAGACATTCGACAAAGGGCGAAACGAATTGCATTTATTCCACAATGTCATCAACCAGTTTTTTCTTACAGGGTAAAAGATATTGTTTTAATGAGTACAGAATGTACATTGCATGGTATGAAAAGTCCGGGAAAACTTCAAAAACAAATGGCTTTAGAGGCAATGGAACGTGTTGGAATTGCCCATCTTGCAGAAAGAAAGTACACGCAGATTAGTGGTGGAGAAAGGCAACTGGTATTAATTGCAAGGGCATTGGCACAGCAAGCAAAAGTGCTGATTATGGATGAGCCAACTTCAAATTTAGATTATGGAAATCAAATTCGGATTATGAAGCAGATTCGTAAGTTGGCAGAAGAGGGGTATACCATCCTTCAGTCTTGTCATCAACCAGAACAAGCCTTTTTATATGCAGATGAAATTCTTGTTTTATGGAAAGGATGCGTGCTTATAAAAGGTACTCCAAAAGAAGTGTTGACAGAAGAATTGATTCAAAAAATATATGGAGTAGATGTAGAAATAAAATCCCTATATGAAGATCAAATACGAGTGTGCATTCCGGCACATTTGCATAAAAATTAATTTTAGGAGGAGTAAAGATGAAAAAGAAAATGTTAGTTATGAAAGCGTTGGCATTATGCCTATCGGTAATGATGGTGGTGCCAGGGTGTGGAGCAACCAAAGAAAAAGAAAATACGACTCAAAAAGAAGAGATGAAAGACGATCAAAAACAAACAGATTTCATAGTATTTAAAGATTCTTGTGGGCGAGAAGTGGAATTGCCAACTCAAATTGATCGGATTGTTCCAATGGGACCTCCGGCACAAATGAGCCTTATGGCACTTGCACCAGAAAAAGTAGTTGGAGTTACTCGTAAATTTAATGAAAAAGAAACCAAATATTTTGGCGAAGAGGTTGCAAATCTTCCAGAGTTTGGATCCTTTTATGGGGCGGAAGATTTGAACAAAGAAGCATTGTTGGCAGCAAAACCTCAGGTGATCATTGATATGGGTGAAGCTAAAAATGGAAATAAAGAAGATTTGGATGGACTTCAAGAGCAACTTGGAATTCCGACTATTTTTATTGAGTCCAGTTTACAGTCTACGGGCGAGTCTTTCCGAACACTTGGTAAGATTCTCGGAAAAACAAAAGAAGCAGAAAAACTTGCCACTTATTGTGAAACGAAACTAGAAATGGTTCAAAAGGGAATGGAGAAAATACCAGAAGATAAAAAGAAACACTACTTATATGCAGGTGGAGACAATGGCCTATGGGTTGTAAGTAAAGATTCTTTCCATGCAGAAGTATTAGATATGCTGGGGGATAACGTGGCAGTTTTGGCAGAACCTACAAGAAAAGGAAGTGGCGATGAAATCTCAGGAGAACAATTACTTTTATGGAATCCAGAATTAGTTATTTTTGCACCGAATAGTATTTATGATACAGTAAAAGAGGATGAACTTTGGGGGCAATTAGAGGCAATTCAAAACGATCGATATTATCAAGTACCTTCTTCTCCATACAATTGGATGGGAATGCCACCATCTATTAATCGATTTTTAGGAATGCAGTGGGCAGCAAATATCTTGTATCCAGATGTGTTTGATTATGATATGTACGAAGTGGCAAAAGAATATTATGATTTATTTTATCATTATGAATTGACAAAAGAAGAATTTCAAAACATTATAGGAAGTGTGAAAAAATAAAAGGAGCGTTCATATGAACACATTTAAGGAAGATTTAGAAAAGGCAGTGGCTTATCATGGACATTTGTGCTCAGGACAGATTCTTGGGGTACGAATGGCAAGATATGCTTGTGAAATTTTAAAAATCGACAATCCACAAACATC
>JARIEI010000035.1 GCA_029256845.1 Ruminococcus sp.
GCTGTCATTTTTGTGTAAACCTCTCCATCCCATCTTACACAAGGGCCTTCTTTACATCTTTTTTGACAACCACACAAATTGTAGGAGAATCCTCCTTTTTCACTTATGCCTTTCTTCTTGACATCGTAGGATCTTTCCACCCATCTTTGTAACGCTAAACTATCATTGGACTGACAATTTACACCATTGCAAATTTCAAGTCTATGACGTGTTTTCTCTGTTTTCAAATCTGGAACATATCGCATAACCAACTTCAAATATGTTGGCTTTACCTCTAATTTTTCACAAATTTCTTCCAATGCCCATTCTGGCAAAATTCCTCCAAAAAGATCCTGCGTTTCTCGAAGAAGTGCAATGAAATCACTTTGTTCCCATCTTCCAGCTTCTCCACAATGATATTGAATAAGTTCTTGTAATTCTTTATCCATAGCTTTCCTCCTAAACTTCTTTTTCTTTCATACAAAAATGATTTTTATGATAATCAATCATACCTTCTTTTTTCATTTTCCCAAGTTCTGTGGACAATCCACTTCGATCCACACTAAGATAATCCGCCAGTTGTTGTCTTGTGAACGGTATGTCAAATTCCTGACTGTTTCTTTTCTTTGTTTCTTTGGACAAATAGGAAAGAATCTTCTCTCTTGTAGTTCTTTGTCCCAAATCTAATACTTTTTCACTAAAAGCAAGATTTTTCTCTGCCAGATTCGCTAACAAATTTCGAACAACTCTTTGATGATGCTTACAGTTCTCTGGACATATTTTTAAAATTCTTTCTACATTCAAAAATAAAACTACACAGTCACTTTCCGCATTTACATCCACATTCAAAGGTACCCCCTGTGTGCATGCATAACTTTCCGCAAAGCTATCTCCTTTACAAAGAACAGACAATAAATTTCTGTTTCCCCAGAAATCTTCCTGTACAATCATTGCTTTTCCTTTTAATACAATTCCAAGTGAGGTTGTAATCATCCCTGTTCTTAAAATACAACTTCCTTTTTTGTACGTTCTTACCTTTGCTCCAAGGCATCCTAACATTTCCGTAAATTCTTGCTCTTCTATATTTTTAAATAATGCAGTATGTTTGATCGTTGAAAAATATTGTTCCATTTCCCTACTTTCGTTGAAAATTCAACAGACTTATTGTTTTTATTTTATTATACTGCAAATAAAAAAACAAGCAAGGGGATTACAATGAAAAGAAAAATTATAGAAATAAACGAGAAAAAATGTAATGGCTGTGGCGCCTGTGCCACTGCCTGTCATGAAGGAGCAATTCAAATGATTCAAGGAAAGGCAAAGCTTATTCGCGATGATTATTGTGACGGACTTGGGGATTGTCTTCCTGCCTGTCCAACTGGAGCAATTACTTTTATCGAACGAGAGGCAAAAGCCTATAATGAAGCAGCTGTATTGGAACATAAAAAAAAGATGGCAATCTCTTCCACTTCCGTTTCTTCTACTCCGATTGATGTTCCAACCCATTTATCTCACTGGCCTGTTCAAATCAAACTTGCTCCGGTAAATGCTCCACAGTTTGACAATGCTGATCTATTAATTGCGGCAGACTGTACTGCCTATGCGTATGGAAATTTTCACGACCATTTTATGAAAGGACGTGTCACACTCATTGGTTGTCCAAAACTAGATCAAATCGACTACTCCCAAAAATTAACAGAGATTTTCAAAAATAACAATATTAAAAGTATTGAAGTGGTACGCATGATCGTTCCTTGTTGCGGAGGAATGGCGATGGCTGTACAAACTGCTATTGAAAACAGCGGAAAAGAAATTCCGCTTCATATTACAACGCTTGATTTATAATTTCCCACAAAAAACGAGGTGTAGACTAAACTGCACCTCGTTTTGATTTCATCTTATGCTGTTTCTGCTTCTGTGTAAGCTTTTGCTCCTACTACTTTTGCTAAAACCGCAGAGCACAAAAATGCTACAACTGCTACGGTTACCCAACCCATACCTAAAGAATAGAATGGAAGTCTCTCAAATACATCTGCTACCACACCCATTGGTACTTTTAAATCTTGAAGGGCATAAACTACGCTGACTACGCCTACTGCTGCCACAGTCACTGGATATGCAAAACGATTATTCTGTAACCACTTATCACAAAGTCCAAGTACAATCAAAACGATGGATACTGGATAGATTGCATTTAATACTGGAACAGAGATACTTAAGATTGTATTTAATCCTTGGTTACAAACCGCAAAAGAAAATACGACGATCAATGTTGCCCATGTACGATAGCTTACTTTCTTTGTAAGAGATGCAAAGTATTGAGAGATTGATGTGATTAATCCTACACATGTAGTCAAGCATGCAAGTGTGAAGATTGCCGCTAAAAGGATTGCTCCGGTATCACCAAATAACTGACGGACGATGCAACGAAGGGTCCATGCTCCATTTCCTTCGATGGAATATACTGCAGAAGTTTTCATACCCATATAAGAAAGCATTACATAAATCATAGATAAAATTCCACCTGCTACAATCCCTGCACGAACAGTATAATGCATAACCCCTTTTTTCTCTTTTACATTTAAAGAACGAAGTGTTGTCGCAATTACAAGTCCAAAGTTTAAAGCTGCGATTGTATCCATTGTCTGGTAACCTTCCAAAAATCCTTTTACAAATGGACCAGACTGATAAGCTACTTGTGCTTCCGCTACTTGTGTTTTACCTCCAAATAAAAAGCTGATAAATAAAAATGTGAGTAAAATTAAAAGTGTTGGTGTTAAAAATTTTCCGATTCTTTCCACTAATTTGTTTGGTGTCATGACTAACCAGTATGCAATCAAGAAAAATACAAGTGAGTACAAAAACATAAACAAAGAAAAGGACGCTCCCTTTGGAAGGTATGGAGAAATTGCCATTTCAAATGGAACGGATGCCGCTCTTGGGATTCCAAGTCCAGGTCCGATTGACAAATAGATCAAGAGGGTAAATATCATAGCAAATGTTGGATTTACCTTTCTTGCCAGTTTGTCTAATCCATCAAACTGCGCTACAACAATTACACCGAGTACTGGAAGTACTACTGCTGTGATCAAAAATCCAGCCATGGCAAATGGCGTTGTCTCTCCTGCATTCTGTCCCAAAAATGGTGGGAAAATAAGATTTCCTGCCCCAAAAAACAGTGAAAATAACATAAAACTTACAAGTAACATTTTTCTTTTTCCTAATTTCATAATCGCTTCTCCTTTAGATCTTATTTATATGATGGTTCAAAGCGATGCATCTTATATAAGCTGGTTCCTCTCTTTTTATGGGTAAAAAAAAACCGCCCCTTCTGTAAAGGACGATTGCTACCGTGGTACCACCTTAATTCCCGAATATCATTCGGCTCTTCCTGCATCTAATAACGCATCTCACCTATAACGTGGCTTCACTCCGTCTCGCTTACTTTCGTTCAGCTTGCTTCTCAAGGAGGATTTCATCATGCAGGTCTTTTGACAATTCACACCAACCATTGTCTCTCTGAAAAAAGAATACTGTAGATTACTTGTTCCTATCAACGAATTTCTTGTTTTGAATAATATCACTTCAACGTACAAAAGTCAATACCTTTTTTTAGTTTATTTTAAAAAAGATACAGAGAGCAGTCTCTCTATATCTTTTTCCCCAATTATTTTCTTGTTTTTATTATTTTATTTAAAACCACACTTATGACAATTGCAAAAATTGCAACGGGAACCCATCCCATACCAATTTTATAAAATGGTAATTTTGAACTTATAGTTTCTATGATACCTAGTGACAAAATTCCTCTTAATGCATAGATTACGCTAATGATCGTTACAGCACCTACTGTAACAGGATATACAAATGGATTTCCATCAAAACTCTGATTTAGCAGTCCTAAAACGATTAAAATTATTGAAATTGGATAGATTGCATTCAAAATTGGAACCGAAATACTAAGAATCGTATTTAACCCCTGGTTGCAGATAATAAAAGAAAATACGGTCACAATTACTGCCCATTGTCTATAGGAAACTCTTTTTGTCAAAGAAGCAAAATACTGTGCGATAGAGGTAATCAACCCTACACATGTGGTAAGACATGCCAATGCAAAGATCGCTGCGAGCAGTATAGCTCCGACTTTACCAAATAATTGATCTACAATTCTTCGAAGCACTGCTGCTCCATTTCCTTCCACTGGGTATACCCCGGAAGATTGCATTCCCATATAAGAAAGCATGATGTATATAATTGCCAACATTGCCCCAGCAAAAACACCACAACGAGCGGTATAATGAACGATTTCTCTTTTCTCTTTCACTTGCATCTGACGAAACGTAGTCGCAATAACCAACCCAAAATTAAGTGCTGCAATAGCATCCATCGTTTGATATCCATCAATAAATCCCTTCGCAAATGGACTGGCCCTATAAGCAGTCTGCGCCTCTACTACCCCTCTTTCACCTTTCAGTAAAAAACTAACAAAAAGCCCTGCCAAAAGAATCAATAAAACCGGCGTCAGTATCTTTCCCATTCGTTCGACCAGTTTATTTGGTGTTAATGATAACCACAAGGAAATCGCAAAAAACACAAAAGAATACACAAGCATCCACAAAAGGTGAGAGGCATTTTCTGGTAAATATGGGGCAATCGACATCTCGTAAGGCACTGACGCCGCCCTTGGTATCGCAAGACCTGGACCGATAGACAAATAGATTAATAACGTAAATAAGAACGCAAATCTTGTATCTACTTTCGATGCTAGTGCATTCAATCCATCAAATTTTGCGACGACCATGACACCGAGGATTGGCAGTACAACTGCTGTAATCAAGAATCCTACTGTGGCTTGAAATGCAGTATTTCCAGCACTTTGACCTAACAATGGTGGAAAAATAAGATTTCCAGCACCAAAGAACATGGAAAATAGCATAAAGCTTACAAACATCATTTTTTTCTTTTCTAATTTCATATTCTTTTCCCTCCGTGTCATAGATTTTATTAATCTTAATTAGTTGTTGTATCATATCACTTTAAAGTGGTAACGTCAAGTTGCATTCATAAATCTTATGGAAAATTATCTTTATTGACAAGAGCCATTGCTCCTTTTATGATGAAATAGTAGAAACAATCAAAATCAATGATAAGGAAGTGACTTTACTGATGAAACCAATTACAAAATTTCAATGCCTGGACTCCTTTCAGTTAAAGGTATTCGCTATGTTTTTTATGCTCTGCGACCACATGTGGGCCACTGTCGTTCCTGGGAATCAATGGCTTACCGTTATCGGAAGGCTTGCGTTTCCAATCTTCGCATTTGAAATTTCAGAAGGATTTCTTAAAACCAAAAATTTCAAAAAATACTTTGGACGTCTTTTTCTTTTTGCCTTAATCTCAGAAATTCCGTTTAACCTTATGTTCTCTGGAACATGGTTTTACCCTTATGGCCAAAATGTTTTATTTACATTTTGTATAGCCCTTGTATTTCTTCGTCTAATGAAATGGGGAAAAGAGAAGAACTTGCCAATCTATCTTTTCACCATCGGCATCTCTTGCATCCTTGGATATAGTCTTGGAGCTTTATTCATGACAGATTATGCTGGTTATGGGGTACTAACTGTATTTCTTTTTTACATTTTCCATGATGTAAAATTCGGCTGGCTCTATCAACTACTTGGTATGATTGTAATTCACGGATACCTTATGTCTGGAATTGCACTTAATATTCCTTTTGCCGGCCATGTATACGAAATCTCTCAGCAGGCTGTTGCCGTATTATCTCTCCTTCTAATTTGGATGTATAATGGAAAACCTGGAACAAAAAATCGGACATTACGAACTCTGTGCTATGCTTTTTACCCAGCACATATGCTCATTCTTTCTCTCATTTGGCTTTATATTCTTAATTAAAGCACTTTTTAACACAAACACGCTTAGATCTCCAAGACCTAAGCGTGTTTTTTACTCCATCTCATAACGAAAGATTTTTTTCATACTAAATTTATATACGATAATTGATACAATGGGACTGATAATATCTGAAATCGGTTCTGCAAAAAACGTAGCTTTCGCTCCCAAAAACATTGGCAACAAAAATAAGGCTACAAAATAAACCGCTTTACGAAATGTAGAAAGTGGGAGGGAGTATTTTACTTGCCCTAGACCTGTAAATGCATCTACAATTGCATACTGTATCGCTAGTGGAATCACCGCAAGTGTACAAATTCGAATGGCGCGAATGGCTTCTTTTGCAATCATTGCCTCTGCTGTAAACAGACGAACAAAGACTCCTCCTGCTGTCTGTCCTATGAGAAACAAGATTGTCGTGTATGCCATAGATAAAAGCATAATATATTTTTCTGCCTCTTTCACACGCTCTGTATTCTTTGCTCCATAATTAAATGCAAGAATTGTTTGTGTTCCTCCTGTAATTCCTCCTAATGGCATAGTCACTACAAGCATGAAGCTTTGTGCAATGGTAGCACAAGTAACAAGCAAGTCTCCTTGTTCAGCTCCTCCATAACTTTGCAAGATTGCATTCATGGCAATAATCATTATATTATCCGCTGCAATAATAATAAAAGGAGTAATACCGATAGATAATATTTTTCCCATTACTTTTAATTGGTATCCACCAAATCCAATTCGCACGACTGCTCTTTTTCCAAATAAAAAAGATAACACAAATACACAACTAAAAAACTGGGAAATAACAGTGGCAATTGCCGCTCCTGCCACTCCCATATGAAATCCAAAAATAAAAATAGGATCAAGTACGATATTTAAAATCGCACCGATCAGTACAGACTGCATACCAATCTTTGAAAAGCCCTGACATATAATAAACTGGTTCATTCCAACCGACATTAGTGCAAACACAGTTCCCGTAAGATAAATGGAAAAATAGGTTTCCGCATAGGGCAATGTGGTTTTGCTCGCTCCAAACATTTCCAACATAGGAACTCGGATCGGATACACAAGCAATGCCATAACTCCCGAAAAAATGAATAGCATTAAAAATGAGTTGGATAAAATTCGTTTTGCTTCTTCTTGATCCCCTTGTCCCATTTTCATGCTCATAAGCGGTGCTCCTCCAACTCCAACGAGAAAAGCAACTGCACCAATCATAGTGACTACAGGTCCGCACACGCCAACTCCTGCTAAGGCATTGGCTCCTACCCCTTTTATATTTCCAATATACATTCTATCTACAATACTATAAAAGACACTTACAAACTGTGCAAGCATACTTGGAAGTGCGATACGAAGCACCAATTTTTTTATAGCGTCATTCCCAAGATCATTTTCTAACTTCACGATTCCTAATACCCCTCATCTTTTATTCTGTTTTAAATCCTTCTCCTACAACTTCATTGGATTCCATAATAACGATAAATGCCATTGGATCTACCTCTTTTGCCATTTTTCGTATGGTATACATCTGTTTATTGTTACAAGCACACATTACAACATCTTTTTCTGTGTCCGAAAAACTTCCTTTTCCTTTTAAAATTGTAGAACCTCTTCCCGAATATTTATCGATTTTTCTACATACCTCTTTTCCCTTCTCTGTTACGATAAAGGTCATTTTACCAGAATCAATTCCATATATAATTTTATCCATAACAACAGTGAGAAGATAGGCGATAATAACTCCATAAATGGTAGCATCTACATCTCCAAAGGTAATTCCACCAAGAGCAACAACAAGCATGTCTAAAATAAATACGATCTTCCCTAGACTGATATGTGGATGTTTCACTTTTACCGCCATTGTAATAAAATCAGTTCCACCAGTAGAGGAATTGTTCATAAAAATGAGTGTGTAACCAAGTCCAGAAAATACTCCCGTGCAAAGAGCCGCCAACATCCGATCTCCAGAATATACCGGGAGTAATGTAACAACATGATCAATAATAAAGGATGTAATGATAATAGAACGCACCGAATGTGCAAAGAATTCTTTTCCCAATGTCTTATAACATCCAATCGCAATTGGAATATTTAAGAGCACACTCATCGCACCAATTGGAATTTGAAACAGGTGATAGAAAATTAGTGCGATTCCAGAAACCCCTGCCAATGGAAATGATGCATTAACCGCAAAATTGTAAATCCCAATCCCGATTAACAATCCGCCTATAATATCAATCATACAATCATACAAGATCCTTATCACTTTGTTTTGTGTCCTTAGTTTCATCTCTTTTCTCCTCCTTTATTTCTTCCAATTTTTGAACTGCATAATCATTTCATTTGTAAGACTATCCCTTTTCCATTCAACGGGAATATTCTCTCTTGGAAACCATTTTGCAACCGCTAATTCTTCTTTATCCAAAATAATTTGATTTTCTCCATCTAATTCACAGAAAAATCCCATCAGTACGGTATCACTAAAAGACCACGGCTGACTTTTATAATATCGAATATTCTTTACTTTCAATCCCGTTTCTTCCATCACTTCTCTTTGTACCGTCTCTTCTAATGTCTCACCGATCTCCGTGTATCCCGCAATTAATGCATAATTTTTATATACTCCTTTTGCATATTTAGAAAGCAAAATTTGATCATTATGCGTCACTGCAATAATCACGGCTGGCGATATTTTCGGATATTCCATCTGATGACACTGCTCACAATAAAGCATTCTTTCTTTGGAATCTGGCTTCAGTAAATTCCCGCATTTCCCACAAAATTTATGTGTGTGATACCATTTATAAAGCTGATATCCCGTAATCCCTGCAAAAGCCAAGTACTGCGGATCAACCTCTCGAAACACCCAAATACTTTCCAGCACAAACGCCGGATATGCTTCTACACTTAGTTCTTTTATTAAATAAAATTTTTGATCATCGATTGTAAATAAATAAATGGCATTTTTATAGATATTAGGATTTCCCTTCTCTAACTCCTTCAATTTAGGAAATCGAATTCCATGCTCCGTATATGCCAGCAAGCAGGATTTGTCTTGATAGAATAA
This sequence comes from Ruminococcus sp., assembly GCA_029256845.1. Classification (GTDB taxonomy): domain Bacteria; phylum Bacillota; class Clostridia; order Lachnospirales; family Lachnospiraceae; genus JAHHTM01. Next base: position 8,963 of record JARIEI010000035.1, read on the forward strand.
TCCAATACTATCCTCATCTGGTGGCGTCGGGATATATTCATTATGATAGGTATAAGGTGCAATATCTTGTATCATGTCTAACCCTCTCTTTTTCATTTCTAATTTATCATATCATAATTTTTTTATATTTGTTCACATCTGTTTATAAATTTTATTGACTTATACACAAATTTCCACAATAATATAACCACATATTAAGATTTTTTTCAAGAAAGGATTTTACAATGAAGATTATTTTTTTAGATGCAAAAACAATTGGTTCCGATATTGATTTATCCCCTTTCCATAAACTAGGTGACGTAATCCTCTATCCTCATTCTTCCGAAGATGAAATTCCTGAGCGTGTAAAAGAGGCAGATATTTTAATTATAAATAAAACACCGATCCATGAGAAAACAATTCATACTGCCAAAAATCTAAAACTCGTTTGTGTTACAGCTACCGGAACAGACAATTTAGACAAAGAATATCTAGCAGCCCGCAATATTGCCTGGAGAAATGTAAGTGGTTATTCCACAGAATCCGTTGCACAACACACCTTTGCTATGTTGTTTTATCTTTTAGAAAATCTTCCTTACTACAATGAATATGTAAAAAGCAAGTCCTATGCAAATGATACATTATTTACACACTTTGCCTCTTCCTTCCATGAATTAAATGCATTAAGATGGGGAATTATCGGACTTGGAAACATTGGACGTAGAGTTGCCGACATAGCTTCTTGCTTTGGCTGTGATGTGGTCTACTGTTCTCCTTCTAACAGCGCGCCTCAACCTGGATATCATCAGGTAGATTTTGAAACGCTTTTAACCACCTCGGATATTGTCTCTGTTCACGCACCGCTAAATGAAACCACTCGAAATCTCATGGATGAACATGCATTCAAAAAAATGCAGTCACATGCCATTTTTCTCAATCTAGGACGGGGTCCTATTGTGGATGAGACTGCACTTGTCACTGCATTAGATCATCACTGGATCGCCGCTGCCGGCTTAGATGTACTGACTGAGGAACCGATGTCGAAATCCAGTCCATTTCTTAATTTTAAAGATAGTTCCAGACTACTTATCACTCCACATATCGCATGGGCAAGTATCGAAGCTAGGAACAACCTTATGAACATCATTGAAAAACAAATTATCACCTTTTTTTCGGAGCAAAAATAGCGGTTAGCCAAATCAAGAAAACACCAATAAAAATGAAGAAATCACTTAAGTTATACGTAATGTTCTCTATTTTTTTCTGCTTATTTTTTCGTCCAATATAATCGACTACGTACCCTTTTGTACAACGATCAATCGTATTTCCAAGGGCTCCTGCTGTAAGAAAAGAAAACCCAAGTTTTCGTGTATATTGTTTTTTCGTAAAGAGTGTACGTAAAAATATTCCAAACACGAGTATCGTCGCGATCACCGAACTATATTTCACAAGTTTTGGAAACTTTTCAAAACAATTGAGACACATTCCTTTATTGTGTACTCGTCTAAGGAGCAGCTTTGTCTCTCCTAGAGGATACTCATCCCCTTCTTTCATCATCTTTTCAACGTAATTTTTTCCATATAAATCACAAAGGAGTAGCCCAAAAGCTACTCCTAAAAATATAAGAATGTGCATGAACCTTCTCCCTAGTCATCTAATAGATCGGATGCTTTCTCTGCTGTTTTTTCACATACATCCTGTATAAAATCTGAAGTTTTTTCTTTTGCTTTATCAATCGCATCTTCTGCTTTATCTTTTACTTCTTCTACCACTTCTTTTACATCTTCAGAAAGCTTTTCCCCACAATATGGGCAGAATTTACTCTCTTTTTCATTTGGTATATGCTTACCACAAGATTGACATACTCCTGTTCCTTTTACATCTGAAATCTGCTGTTCGTATTTTTTTATGCTCTCAAATCGATTTTGAATAGCCTCACATACATCAACGTAATCTGCACTTATTTCTTCTCCTGCTTGATAGTGTGCATATATTTTCTTTCCAATCGTAATAAAGTCTTCCTTATTAGCGTTTTCTAAATTGCGGATCTGACTTTTCATTCGTGTAACCTCTACAGCATCCTCTGCTTTGTTCGTTACTTTTTCTGCTGTTTCCGCAATTTTTTGTCCTAAATCTTCAAAAAATGTTCTCATATCTGTATTCTCCTTTCAATAATGATTCTAAAAAAAATCATACGCAGATTATCTATTTATATACATTATAACCGAAATCACAATTTTTTGTTATTAAATCTTTTTAAACTTTCATATACTTAAAAAAAATGAATGGATTTATGTCTATGGACCCTTTTGTTTGCAAAGAACGGATTCTTTCTGAAAACTATCGTGATTTTATTATATCCGATACCATACCATTTACACTTTCTGATATTTCTCCCGAACAACTTTGCGCCCAAAATGCAGATTTTGGATATCGTTGTATCTATATTTCTTCTCTTTTGGCCGATCCTGTAAATTTAAGCAGATTTAGTTACAATACCATTCCAAAATGTTATACGCTTTTAAGTCTTGAAACTTTAACACAATCTGGGATTTCTCAAGTCCAAAATTTTCCAACTTTACAATTAAAAGGAAATGGAATTCTACTTGGTTTTATTGATACTGGCATCGACTATACAAATCCAGTATTTCAAAACATTGATGGTTCTACAAGAATTTTAGGTATTTGGGATCAAACAATACAAGATGGACCTTCTCCTTCTGGATTTATCTATGGTACTGAATACACGCAAGAAGAAATCAATCTGGCGCTTACTCATTCAGATCCTTTTTCTGTTGTTCCTTCAAAAGATGAACAAAGTCACGGAACCTTTCTCGCTGGCGTTGCTGCTGGAAGTGGTGATGTGGAAGAACAATTTCTTGGAGCTGCACCAGAAGCTTCTATCGCCATGGTTAAATTAAAACCTGCAAAACAATACTTAAAAAATTATTATTATATTCCCGAAGATACTCCTTGCTATCAGGAAACTGATATTCTATTAGGTTTAAAATACCTAAATAATCTTGCTTCCAAGTTCAATCTTCCTCTTGTAATTTGCGTGGCTCTTGGCTCAAATATGGGCGGTCACACAAGTTTAAGCGCTTTTTCATATTCCCTTGAAAATTATAGCCTTTTAAATAGTCGAATTCCAGTTGTTGGATGTGGAAACGAGGCCGATCAAAGGCATCATTATTCATACGAACTAAAAAAAGACACCCCAAACTCCGTAGAAATCCGCGTCGGAGAAAATATCAAAGGATTTGTGATGGAATTATGGTCAGATCTTCCAAATCTACTTGCAATCAATCTCACTTCTCCATCTGGTGACACCTCTAACCCTATTCCAATTGAAACAAGTGTGGCATCAACCTACCAATTTATCCTAGATGGAACGAAAGTAGAAATCACCTATCGCCTGATTATTGAGCGTAGTTCTTCTGCCATGGTTTATTTTCGCTTTCAAACACCTGCTGCAGGAATCTGGCGTCTTACTGTTACTCCTTTACAGGCAATCACTGGTTTTTTTCATCTATGGCTTCCAGTACGCGAATTTATCGGTGGAGAAATCTATTTTTTAAACGCAAACCCTGATTACACTGTTACAGATCCTGCAAATACGATCGGTCCCATTAGCGTTTCCTACTATGACAGTGCAACAGATGGGATTGCTCTAAGTTCTAGTAGAGGTTATACTAGAAATCAGTTAATTGTTCCAGATATTACTGCTCCTGGAATCAATGTGAAAGGGCCGCTTCCTAATAATCGCTATGCCATTCGCTCTGGTTCTAGTGTATCAGCCGCTCTAACTTCTGGAGCCTCTGCTTTGCTTCTTGAGTGGGCTAGATATCAAATGGGAATCTCTCGAATTGATTCCTATGAATTAAAAAGTCTTTTGATTTTAGGAGCTATCCGTTCTCCTGCCATGATATATCCAAATCAACTCTTTGGATATGGACGGCTAAATCTATTTAATACATTTAATGAAATACGAAATCTCTAACAAAAAAACCGCTTTTACAAGTTGCTGTAATCTTTACAGACAACTTGCAAAACGGTTTGCTCATTAGGAAAGTAATGGTGTTGACTGTCCGCGAAGTTCTATAATCGGTCCACCCGTTCCCTCAATATATTCTTTTGTAATGGTTACTTGTCCAATGTTATCATCTTTTGGAATCTCATACATAATATCAAGCATAAATTCTTCAATGATTGCACGTAGTGCTCGAGCTCCTGTTTCTTTTTTCATCGCTTTCTTTGCAATTGCCTCTAGTGCTTCATCATTGAAAACCAAATTCACCTCATCTAAAGCAAGTAATTTTTTGTATTGTTTTAAAATTGCATTTTTAGGTTCCTTCAAAATCTTAACAAGCATATCTTGATCCAATCCCTTTAATGTAAAGATAATTGGTAGACGACCAATAAATTCCGGAATCAATCCAAAGGAGCGAAGATCTTCTACTGTAACTTTCTCTAAAATATTTTTATCATGCTCGTATTTGTCTTTTAACTCTGCATTAAATCCAATCGAAGTTTTATGAGATAAACGTTCAACGATAATCTCATCCAAGCCTGGAAATGCGCCCCCACAAATGAATAAAATATTCTTTGTATTCACTGTTGTAAGAGGAACCATCGCATTTTTACTATTTGCCCCTACTGGAACTTCCACTTCACTTCCTTCCAGTAATTTCAACAATCCTTGTTGAACAGACTCTCCACTGACATCTCTTTGACTTGAATTTTTCTTCTTTGCAATCTTATCAATCTCATCTATAAAGATAATCCCATTTTCTGCACGCTCTACATCATTATCTGCTGCTGCGAGAAGTTTGGAAACTACACTTTCTATATCATCTCCAATATAACCTGCCTCTGTAAGAGACGTTGCATCGGTAATTGCAAGTGGCACATCTAGGAGCTTAGCAAGTGTCTTTACCAAATAGGTCTTTCCACTTCCTGTAGGCCCCATCATAAGCATATTAGATTTTTCAATCTCTATGTCATCCATTGTATTTGTCGCCACACGCTTATAATGATTATAAACTGCAACGGAAATAGCTTTCTTTGCATATTCTTGTCCAACTACATACTCATCTAAACGTGCTTTAATTTTATGTGGAGCTGGAATATTCTTTAGGTCAAGTGTCTTGTATTCTTTTGGTTTTTCTTTTTTCTTTTTCACCTTCTGCTGCTTTGGAACCATATTTTCCAAATCTGACATGTTCAAAAATTGAACTCCTGGAATATTCATCAATTTGCTAAAATCCATCGAACTATTCATCATAGTATCAAAACTTTTTTGCATACAATCTGGGCAAACGGTAAGGTTATTTGGAAGTTCGATCATCTTTCCTGTAACACTTTCAGGCCGATGACAAATCATACAAAACTTTTCATACCCGTCATCCTCTTCTTTTTTATCTGTTGTTTTTTCTTTCTTTGTATTTTCAACAATACCGTCAACAACCTCTGGTACTTTTTCTTCTGTATCAGTTTCATCTATAATAAAATCTTTATCTGACATATTGTCCCCTTCTTTCGTTTAAAGTATTGTAATACATTATAACGCAATTTTTTCTCGTATACAAATAAAGTTTTTCTAAACGTTTCCTTCTAATAGCTCTATAAATGCATCCTCTGACAAAATAGGAATTCCAAGCTCTCTGGCTTTTTTATTTTTAGAAGAAGTAGAATTCACATCATTATTTATAAGATAAGATGTTTTTGAAGTCACAGTTCCTGTCACTTTTCCGCCTCTTGCTTCGATCACTTCTTTGACGGCATTTCGGTTAGCAAACTTGTGCACACTTCCTGTCACAACAAAGTTCATATTTGAAAAAATTTGTTCAATAGACACCTCCTCATCTTTTGGAAGTTTTATCTCTTTTAACAGTTTTTCATAAAGTTTTTTGTTAGACTCGTTCGCAAAATATTCAACAAACGTTTTTGCGATCACTTCTCCAATCCCTGAAATTTCATTTAACTGCTCCATGGTAGTATGCGCAATCTTTTCCGGATCATTTTTAAATGCACGACAAATAAGCTTCGCATTGGAAAGTCCAATATTCGCGATTCCTAAGCTATAAATCAGTTTTGGTAAAGTTGTGTTTCTCGCGCTTTCTATTTTACTGATCAAATTATCATAGGACTTTGTTCCAAATCCTTCCATTGATTTAATCTGTGCCTCATATTGTTTCAAGTGAAAAATATCCACAAAATCTTTGATAAATCCCTTTGCAATAAATTTTTCCAAAGTTGCTTCTGAAAGGCCTTCTATATTCATAGCATCTCTGCTTACAAACAAGGCAAACGATTTGATTTGTTTCGCCTGACACTTTTTATTGGTACAATACAATGTTTTTGTACCATTTTCCATGGATATTTTTGTCTTTCCTCCACACACTGGACATTCCTTTGGAATATCTCGAACCCCACTTCTTGTAAGGTTCTCTGCAATTTGCGGAATAATCATGTTTGCTTTGTAAACTTGGATTTGATCTCCAATTCCAAGTTCCAACTCTTCCATAATACTTATATTGTGTACACTTGCACGACTTACAGTTGTCCCCTCTAATTCAACAGGCTCAAAAATTGCAACAGGATTGATTAGCCCTGTCCTTGACGGACTCCATTCGATTGACAACAATGTCGTATCTTTGATTTCATCTGCCCATTTAAACGCAAAAGAATCTCTTGGGAATTTTGCAGTTGTACCAAGTGATCTTCCATATGCCAAATCGTCATAAGCAAGTACAAGTCCATCTGATGGAAAGTCATTCTTTCCAATATTTTTTTCAAACCAAGATACTTCTTCCTCAACCGTATTTCTTGTTACTAAATGGTGTTCTACCACATCAAATCCCTGTTCTTTTAGCCATGCAAACTGCTTTAATCTAGAATTTTCAAAATCAACCTCATCTGCTTTCACTAGATTAAATGCGAAGAACTTCACATTTCTTCTAGCTGTAATCTCATTGTTTAGCTGACGGACAGACCCACTACATAAGTTTCTTGGATTTTTATATTTGGCATCAACATCTTCAATCTGCGCATTAATTTTTTCAAAATCGGAATATCCAATCACTGCTTCCCCTCGAAGAATCAATTCTCCTTTATATGGAATTTGAAGCGGAAGGTTTTTAAACATTTTCGCATTGTTTGTTATAACCTCTCCGATTTCCCCATTTCCTCTTGTTACCGCCTTGAATAATTTTCCATCACGATACGTTAATACAATCGTAAGTCCATCCAATTTCCAAGAAATCACAGCCTTTTGATTTTCCAAAAAACTTTTTAAATCTTCCACTTCTTTCGTCTTGTCTAAAGATAACATTGGTTTTTCATGGCGTTCTTTTGGAAGTTCACTTAACACTTCATATCCGACATTGATCGTAGGACTAGATGCAAATGTCACTCCCAATTTTTCCTCTAATTGCTGCAATTCATCGTATAATTTGTCATATTCATAATTGCTCATGATTTCTTTGTTTTCTTGCTCATAAGCATATCTTGCACGATTCAAAAGTTCTACGAGTTCAGACATTCTCTTTTTAGAATCTACCATCTATTACTTCCGCCTTTCTTTTTGATCACTGTTCTTTGCATCTGCTGGTAAGACCATATTGTTTGATGAATCTTTCAAAAGATCGTATAATTCTTCCAATTCTTGATCAGATAGCATTCTATAACTACCTTCTTTTAATGATCCAAGCTCTATATTCATAATTCGAACACGCAATAAATCTTTCACTTCGTATCCTAGCGCTTCACACATTCTTCTAATCTGCCTATTAAGGCCCTGTGTCAAAATAATTTTAAAGGTATACTTTCCTATTTGTTCGATTTTGCATGGTCTTGTTACTGTATCAAGGATAGGCACACCTAAAGCCATTTTTTGAAGAAATTGTTTCGTGATTGCTTTATCTACCGTAACCTTATACTCTTTTTCATGAAGGTTTCCGGCACGCATCATCTTATTGATAATATCCCCATTATTAGTCATAAGAAGAAGACCTCTAGAATCTTTATCTAGACGTCCTACATAAGTAATCCGATCTGGGTAATTTAAAAAACGGATAATACTATTCTTTTCTCTTTTCTCTTCCGTGCAAACAATTCCCCTTGGTTTGTTTACTGCCATTACAATCATTTTTTCCTTTTTCGAAACAATTTTTTTTCCAACTTTTACTTCTTGACCTGGAAGTACTTTTACTCCCATACCAGCCTTTTTCCCATCTATAAATACTTGGCCACTTTCAATAAGGCGGTCCGCCTCCCTTCTGGAACACACGCCCGCCTCACTTAAAAATTTATTTAGTCTCACTGGTTCCTTTTTTGTTAGGAACTCCGTTTTCATTCGATTGCCCACTTGCTAACACTCCACTTAAATTGTTATCTTGTAAAAAAGTATTGCCACTATATAAAAATAAGACATCTGAAATATTATATGTTTCTAAAATTTCTTCGACATTCCCAGAATAATACCTTGGATCAACCATAACGATTTCTCTAAAATATGGTGCCAAAAATGGTACAAAACAATTTGCATAGGAATCTTTTATAACCAAAAGCCTTCTTTGGTCTTGCGATACCGTTTTTATATCAATGACAGAAGAATTTCCACCAAAAAATACTGCATACTGATCTCTTGTTTTTAATTTATCTGCATGATACATCGTTGCCATCTTTTCTCGTTCTTCCACACGATTCACAATCAAATCATTGTCTGTATTTTGTGGAACATAAATATCAATCTGCTCCTCTACTCCCATTTTCACTCCACTTTTGGCCGCTAAGGTGCCATTAAAGTTTGTGGAAACAGGATAGGATACATACTTAGAAGATACATCTTCTTCAATTCCTAAAGAAGGAGCTGCATCAACAAATGTATAAAATGCCCCAAGTGTAGTCCAATGATGATCTGTTTTATAATAAATTTTTTCATCTCGATGCTTTGACAAGGTCTTTGTGGCATCAATCCAATTTACAGATTTTCCGACTGCTTTTTTTATCCTTCCAAAAACTGCTCTTTGATCTTCCACTGTTGCAAACGCAGGTAGCTGTTCCTCCAAAATAGTAGCTGCATCTGGTACAAGCAACATATTTACTTTGATATCCTCATGAGTATCTACAAACGCTTTGATTGCTTGAATATTCTTTTCTAATAATTCTGGCTGTGGCATAACAATCTCTTCAAATAACTGATTGTCTTTTCCAATCAAAACACCTTGTTCTTTTTTACTTCCACCTATACGACTTAGCGATGTTTTGACTCTTCTTAGAAATTCTCTCCCAGCAAACTGATCAGCAAGATACTTCTCGTATTTTTTCATAAAGTTCCCTGTTATCAAACCTGAAACAGTTATTTTGGGTCTTTGCTCCAGCGCCCTGTTCTCTTTTTCTGAAATTTTTTTATCTGGAACTATAAAGTTACACCCAATCATAATAATGAGAAAGCACACAAATAACTTTGCAATCAGGCTTTCTGCTGTCCCCTTTTTTCTTCTATTTCTTCTATTATTCAGTCTTTTATTCATACTTCCACCTAGAATCTAAAATATAAAAACGGATTAAATGACTCCGTCACTAGATATGCCAACGTTACAAAAAGCAATATCATATAAGAAAAACCAACTACAACTGTTCGTATTTTCCCGTTTTGCATTCTTCTTGCTATTTTATGCAATAGTTCTGCTCCAAATGCACAAGATCCGCATACCGCAATTGCATACAAAAGGTAGTTTGAAAAAAGGAAGAAAAATCCTTGTCGATCAAAAAATCCACTTCCACCAATTCCAAACATAGTTCCAATGTAGTCAAATGCATATCCAACACTTGGACTAAAGAAAAACACCCAGCCTATTAAAACGCATACCATTGCATATATATGCCGAACAAATGCTGGCAACCTCTCGATCTTGTCTCCCCATACAAATTTCTCAAGAACAAGAAGAAGCCCATAATACAAGCCCCAAAAAATAAAATTCCATGCAGCTCCATGCCACATTCCTGTTAGCATCCAAACAATCAGTATATTTTCAATCTGTCTTGCTTTACCAAATCGATTTCCACCAAGTGGAATGTATACATACTCTTTAAACCATGTACTAAGTGAGATATGCCACCGTCTCCAAAATTCGGTAATACTTTTAGATACATATGGGTAATCGAAGTTTTTTCGAAACTCAAATCCAAACATTCTACCAAGTCCCACTGCCATGTCTGAATATCCGCTAAAATCAAAGTATATTTGAAAAGCATATGAAATACATCCAATCCAAGCAGTTAAAACAGAAAAACTACCCATCTGCATTCCCATAATCTCATCAAAGATGGCCCCTGTACAATTTGCTAAAATAACTTTTTTAGCAAGACCTATGATGAATATTTTTACACCATTTCCAAATTTATAAATAGTTAGTTCTCTTTGTCTTAACTGTACCTCAATATCTACGTAACGTACGATTGGTCCTGCAATCAATTGTGGAAACATACAAATATATAGTGCGAAATTTAAAAGATTTTTCTGAACTTTTGCATTTCCTCTATATACGTCTATAATATAGGACACCGCTTGAAATGTATAAAAAGAAATTCCTATCGGTAATGGAAGTTCTCTATACGGAAGATCCACTGGTAAAATACGATTAATACTATCCACAAAAAAGCCGTAATATTTGAAAAATCCTAGTATTAGAAGATTGATTACAATCGCAAATACAAGACTTTTTTTCCTTCCTATTGGATCCTCTTCTTTTTCTCCTAAGTTGATGCCACAAACATAATTCAATGCTATAGAAAGCATCATAAGTATAATATAGACAGGTTCTCCCCATGCATAAAAAATAAGACTTGCAATTAGCATAATCAAATTTTTAAATTTATCTGGAACAATATAATATAGTACCAGTGTGCACGGAAGAAAAACCATTAAAAATGTAAGACTGCTAAATAACATTATTCAATTTCTCTCCCCTTGTATTATAAACTTTTCGAAAAAATCTCTTTATACTTGTCCGCATTTTCTCCTACTGACAAAAATATAAATTTCCCCCTAATAGAAACTTGCGCTTCCTCCAAATATTTCGCTTGTTGTGGTGCATATCCTTCAAAATCATTTTTTCTACTTTCTTGTTTTTTATTAATAGCCTCCACAACTGAATCTACTTGATCTTCATCCTTTACCTTTATCAATAACACTTCTGCTGCTGATAAGTTAAACTTTGACTCGTAAAACAACACACCATCATAATCTGCTGCATTCAAAGAATAAAATCTTTTTAATCCTTGCTCCCCTGCATCTTGTAGTGTTTTTGTGTCTATAGCCGCTTCTACAGGCTTTCTTACTTCTTCAAATGATTTACTACTTCCACTTGAAAAATTTAAAAGAAATGCAATATATAGAATGATTGCCACAACAATCACATATTTCATAATTTCACTAACGCTATAGTGTCTACCTTCTTTTAATCCTTGCTTTGTTGTATATTGTTCTACCATAATGCAGACACCTCCGCCATGTGATCTAACCAATATGGATAAAACCCAGCTTTTAAATGAATCCCATCTGGCTCATAATCATCCTCTGAAACAAGAGATGTGTTGTCAATGAATGTGAGCTGGTATTTATCACATATTTTTTCAAGTTGTTTATTATACTTGTCCAGCGTCTTATATTCTGGCATTTCTTCCAACACTTTATCTTGCACTGGAAAAATGGAATTCACAAATATTCTGGCATTTGGTATTTTTTTCTTTAATTCATTTAACAGTTTCTCATAACTTTCCCCAAAAACTTCTGCATGTCCATTCGTTGTCCGAATATCATTCATCCCATATGCAAGAAAAATAATTTGTGGATTAATCTTCTGAACCGTCTCAATTTGATCCCCTAAATCTATTACAGAACTTCCGATTTTTGCAACCACACTTGAAGGATTTAAAATATCATACTCTACCATTCCCTCTGTGATAGAATCCCCCATGATCACTGCATTTTGGAAAACAGCTTTATAATTCTTCGCTTCTTCTTTTTTTCCTTCCGCGCGTTCTAACTCTTGTATCTTTTTCTCAATTGAGGAGATATCTGATGCCGCAGCCTGCTCTATATAAAGTAGGCCTTCTTTCGTATCTACTTTTTTTGTCTGAAATCTTCCAATTCCAAACGCAACAAGAAGAGCGATCGTCGAAATACCGACTGCCCCTCTTATATACAGCGCTTTTTCCCTTTTATTTAATTTTTTCATTAAGCTTTACCTTTCTATAACCCCTTATAGTCTCCAGCATATTTTATGATACTTTTTTTGATTCTAAAAGTCAATATTCTGTAGCTTAATCCCAGCAAAAATGAACGCCCTGAGCAAGTTCTACTCCCTCAAACTTGGCCAGTTCATCAATTGTAACTAACTGGTATCCTTTATCGATCAGTGTTTTGATCATTTTTCCATCCACTACTGCTTTCATAGAAGTCTCATGGATATCATGCATCAAAACAACGCTTTTGTCTGTGGTACCTGAAATAACTTTCGATAAGATAGCATCACTATTTCTAGATTCCCAATCACTGCTATCAACGTTCCATAAAATAGCTGGCAACGGAATGACACTATCTACCTTTTCATTGTAACTTCCATACGGTGGTCGATAAGATGTAATCTTATAATTAAAACGCTCCTTAAAGAAATCTCCCACACTCATAACTTCTTGATACATTTGGTCTTCACTTAGTTTTACAAGATTTGAATGAGACTGTGAGTGGGAGCCATACTGGTTCCCCAACTCTATACCCTTTTTAATCACTGGAGCCGTATCATCATTTAGTGAACGTCCAACAACGTAAAAAGTAGCATTTGCATCATACTTATATAATTCATCTAAAATCTTATTTGTATAATCCGAATTAATGCTAGGGCCATCATCAAATGTCAGCGCTATCATTGGACGATCCGGATCTATATACACTGGTTTTTTATAAGGTTCTTGTGGGATTCCTAAATCTAATCCTAATTCTTTTGCAATATATTTAAGCGGAATCTCTACAACCGTATCGTATTTTTTAAATTTACATAAAAATGACTCTTTGTTAAACTGATATTCAAAATCCTCTTTTTTTAGATTTGTATAATACGTCTCTTCCAAGAAATTCGATGTATAGGCCTCTTGTCTACCATCTGCCTTCATCTTATATCTTAAATAATCAGATATGATCATTTTCCCTTGATCATTTAACTCTTTCAATTGAGGTTCTTTAAAATTCTTATCTAAAAAGAGGGTCTTATTATTGCCATAATCGTAACAATAATAATCTTTCATCTTATATGTGTTATAATCATATACGGTATCTTTTTTACCATTCTCACAGAGCTTTTCAGCAAAATTTTTCCCAATCGTTTCTGCCTGTCTTGGATAAAATGCAACACTATCATTTGATCGTACTCTCTTCGCATCAAAGTTCTTACTCTTAGCTCCTCTTCCAACGAATAGCATACCTCCAAAAAACAAAACCGCGATTAAAAGTATGATGAAATACATATATTTCTTCTTTGTTCTTAATTTTCTTTTCTTTCGTCTGATGTTTCTCTTTTTCGTACTCATACTTTAACCTGCTTTCTTAATACTCCATATTTATTTTTGACTTCTGTAAATTAATTATACTATATTCGACAAATTCCGCCAATATTCATATTCTTAAAATACTCTTAATCTTTCCTTATCTTTTACTATTTGTTTCTTTTTAAATATGATACAATAAAAAAAGTGTTTTTCAATAAAACCGCTAAAACAAAGCATATAAGGACACTTTAAGCAAAAATATTATAAGAATTTACTACTTATTTACTACATTTTAAAAGAGCCTTGAATGACTAAAAAAATAGGGATATTCCAATCATACGAAAGGAATATCCCTATTTTATTGTTTTGATATGTTGGGTTACTTTCTTGCTCCGCAATCGCAATAGTAGTAATCAACATAAGACTGCGTTTCGTAATAACCCTCGTCTTTTGTGCCGACTTGAACTTGCTGTTCTTCGTAAGTCGGTTCGTCGTGGAAGTGTTCTTTTTCATAACCATTATCAGGTTCATCTGCTTCGATATGAGCAACTGCGTGGTCTTCATATTGATTGACAGGAATGACAGCTCCACAGTTGCAATGCCAAAACCAACCGTCGGATACTTTGTGTGTTCCAGTCTGCACTTTCTTAGTTTCATACTGAGGTACGATTTTGCTTACCCACACCTGTTTTGTGGCGTGATGCTCTTTCCAGTTATGCGTGTGGCTTGCAGGTTTGTTTGCAGGCTTTTCTGTTGGTTGAGTTGGTGTAGGAGTCTCTGCAGGCTTTTCAGCAGGTTTCTCCGCGGGTTTCTTGGACGGCTGAGTTGCGGGCTTTTCAGTAGGCTGAGTGCTTTCAGTCTCTTTGTCTGCAGGCGTCTTTGCAGGAGCTTTGTCGACTGTGGATTCCGTCTTAGCCTTTTCCGATGCGTCGATGGCAGCTTCAGCGTTCGGGTTTTCTTTGACATTGGTATTGAGAACTTCAAGTACAGCCTTACCTTTTTCGCCCTTCAATGACTCGTCACCTTTGGTGATAGCGTTCTTTGTGTCGTTCACGATAGTTGTGAGCATTTCATCAGTTACCTTGTCGGCAGGGATGAAAGTCATCTTCATTTCAATAGTGTTGTCGATTTCGTTATCATCGTTGTCAACAGTGAGGGTCTGTGGCTTTCCTGTCTCAAACAGTTCGTATGCAGAGCCGTCGTTGTTTACAGGGCTGATGACCTGAACTTCATAAGAACCGACAGCCAAGTCGACATCATAAGTACCGATGTTATCGGTTGCAGGTGCGACTGCGTGATATAAGTCAACACCATTGCCTTCAATATGCACGATAGCAGGTGTAGAGTCTTTTGTCCAGTTCATATCAGCAGTGATGTTGATATGAGCAGTCCAAAGAGGATTTTCTGCTTTCTTATTAGTACTATCATTAGGCTGTACTATAAAGTAAATACCTACCGCAATCAATAATATAAATATGATTGCTAATGGAATTGCAATTTTCTTATTCTTGCTTATCGTATTTTTAATTTGTTTCATACTTCTACACTCCTTGGATTATGATGTATCTATTTTAACACATTGTGAATATATGCACAATATGATTTATCTCACAATAATTTTATAATCGAAAAGAGGAGTTGATTGCGATTATAAATTATTATCCTTTGTGGGAAACCATGAAAATAAAAGGCATTTCACAATATAAGTTGCTACAATTGGGGATAGATAACCGAACATTAGACTCATTGAAGCACAATAAAAATATTACATTGATTACGCTTGAAAAATTATGTAACATTTTAGATTGCACTCCAAACGATATTGTTGCATTCGATAAAGAAACACAACCTAATACTAATTCTAAATAAATAGTGAAATCTTGTCAATCAATAGGTATTCTGATTCAAACTGTCAGAATACCTATTTTTATTTATTTTGCTCTTTAGGTATACAATATGCTTCAATCGGATTTTCCAATCTCCATAGACTTTCTTCAATATTTACATCCGAATAATTTGTACCACTTACACTCACTTTAGTTTCCATGTCTTCCAACAATAAAGCTTCATCAATCGGCTTAAAATATCTTAAAAATAATGCTTCAACCATTATATTCATTTTTTTCTTTTGCACATCTTCAAAGGAACAAAATGTCATAATTTCATTTGAACGTTCATTCATTTCAATTAGTGCTTGAGTTTCGTCCTCAATACGTTTTTGTACTTTATCATGCAATTCAATAACAGCGTTCAGTTTTTTATCAGTCTCGTCTTTATTTCTTTCCCCGCTAGTACGAAAGCTACAATTTAATAAATAAGTACATAAATCATAATGTGTTACAAGCATTTCCTTTTGTTCATTTGTAAATAAATGTTCATTATTTTTTCCGGCATTGGAACATTCCCATAGATTAGAAGTTACTCCTTTTTGAGTAATGGGTTCTTTTGAACAAATCCTCTGAATTTTTTTAACAATCAATGTTCTATCTACCAAACTCTCATCAAAATCATATCTCTCTATAATTTCATCAATAATCTTTCGTATTGATACATTTCTATTGTCTGCCATAATCTCTCTCCTTTTTCGTTCCTATTTTTTCTTTTATAATTCCTATTATATCTATCAAACGCTATAAAATCAATGATATTTTGTTTATTTAACAATTCCTATTTCCTCGTGTTTTTTAGCTCAAAATTATACAATATGGGTGTAGTCAAGGAAAACTTGATTGTTCAATTTAATCATTAAAATATACATTTGATGATTGAACATAATGTTCCTTGACAATTAAAAAATGAGAAAGGAGGTTCTTAATTATGATTAAGAACTCAAACCGCTATGCGGTAACACTTGTAAAAGGAGAAGATTTTTTAAAGGATACGGGAAATAAGTATCGTTTAATCAGTCAGCGACAATACAAGGGGAAACCTGATAAGAATATTCCTGCTGGTGTAACAGTAACACTTCAAATTATCGAAGACAATTCCAAACCAGTTATTGATAAAGAAACTGGACAAGAAAAGGATAATAACCTCTTCGAAACATTTGATGCAACCATAGTAGGTGTGCCCTATCCTTTGGCTTTTCATAAAGGTGATTACGTTGCTTTGGAAGAGTTCAAGGAAGAAATCAGCTACTATATCAATTTTAATTTGATTCTTCGTTTTGGCGGTATCAAATTGTTAAAGGCAATGAATACTCAACATAATGGAGGTGGAAACAATGTTGCAGGACAGACGAAATAAATTCTTTGTCCTGTTTGTTTCTGAAATTCTTATTTGTATCATTGTTGGGCTGGCAATGGCTTTTGTTCTGCCAGCCCATAATTTTCCGTTAAAATTGAATGTACTGAAGCAAATAGGGCATAGCTTACTAGTCTTATCATTCATACAGATTTTTACATATCTTGTTTATTGGTTTATTTTTCATAAAGGATATAAAGGTATGAAATACGCCTTTGTACACGCTAATATAATGAGAAAACTTCGTCTTATGATACTAGAAGCAAGTTCCAAACATACCACTCAAGAGTATGTAGGCGAAGAAAAGGTGGCAAGACTGCCTAAAATCAAAATTATACTTGAAGATAATTTGAAGTCGGGCAAAGTCATCATTAGCAACTCTATCCGTTTTCACAAACTTTTTAAGGAAATGGAGATTTCTTCTGCTTTGGGAAAATATGTAGTTTTAGAACAATATCTTTCAGACGATTTTAATCATTATATTTATAAATTTGAACTTGCAGAAACAGAACAGCTTACCTTTGAAAATTACAAAGATTTTCAGTTATTGTGTTCCAAGCATGAAAATGGAACGTTGTTCATTGACAATAGAAATATGGTTCCACTGCACCATGCACTTATTGTAGGTTCAACAGGTTCGGGAAAAACATATGCAACATATTCACTGATTCTACAGTTGTTGAATTTTTCAATTGTACCAGAAATATATTTTGCAGACCCAAAATATTCTGCATTGTATGTGTTTGGAAAATCTATCTCATGTGATAAAACAGCTGGAAGTACCAATGAAATTGTATTCCTGCTTCAGCGTTTCTACGAAGCAATGCAAAAGCGTGAACAGGAAGTACAAAAGTATCTTAATAGCAAACTTGACAGTGATTATAAGGACTGGGATTTACAGGCTCATGTCTTTGTCATTGATGAGTTTTCTTCATTCCAGTCTGTAGTAAATACTCTTGATAAGTTTACAAGAGACAGGGTCAATATGTATCTAACAAATATTATTCAGAAAGGAAGACAGCTCGGCTTCTTCATGTGGATAATCATGCAGAAATCAGACAGCAAGATACTACCAACATATCTTCGTGACAATCTTGTTTTCAAGGTTGTACTCGGACAGGCTACTGATACGACTTATCAGACAGCCTTTGAAGAATACGCTGATCTGCCGAAGCGAAATTTTCAGCAAGGGCAAGGTTTGTATACGTTCCAAGGTTTGACAAGGCAACCGAAAGTGTGTTCATTCCCGACCTTGAAGTTTGATATTCTCAAAACTGTTCGTACTAGGTAGATAATTCATTCTGCGGGGGTTATGTAATAACCCCCGCAGAGAACATTTTAAGCATTAAATATCAACGAAAGGAGAACTACTGATGAAATATAAATCAATCGTTAAAGTGGGAATTGATGAATTCACACTTGTACTTATGCCTACATATAAGATTGATTTCATGATATGGTTACAAAAAGCAGAAGCTATGCTCAAAGAATTTCTTGATTTATCAAGATTAGAAGATATGTTCGGCGAATTAGTTATGGCTGATTATGGCATTCAGAAAGGCTATACAGACGGATTAACCTTTGTCAATCGACCTTGGCATTTTAGTATTTCTTGGCATGAATATTTGCAAAATATGGGTATCTGCATTAAATTCTCCGCTCATGCTTGGGCAGTCTATCAGACAACCTATTTTGAGAAATATGGGGAAGAAATGAACATCACAATCTTTCTTCGTAATGTTCAAAGTGATAACTACATTGCAAGACTATCAAGAATTGACTTCACAGCTGATTATTTTAACTTTCATAAGTCATTCAATCCCGATACTCTTTCAAGAGGGTTAAACAATGGAACAATCGCAATCAAAGACTATAAGAACAGAAGCATGCTCAAAAACATTCAAGGCTTAGAGAAAAATGGTGTCATATCGACTCTATATCTCGGCTCGAAAAAATCAAACACAAGGTGTTTTTCACGAATTTATGATAAAAAGTTGGAGCAGATTGCTACAAAAGGCATTCGATATTATGAAGCATTGAAGTGTAAAAGATGGATACGACAGGAAGTTGTTTTCAAAGGTACATATTCACATCAGATAACACAAGATTTAATTGATATTACTACTCAAATAGAATTACAACAATATATCGCACAGAAAATAACAGAAAAATATAGATTTTATGATACAGAAACGAAAAAAGAAATGAAATACACAAGAGCATTGCTCTACATCATGAGCAACGCTGAATTTAATCATCTATCAAGTGTTCAAGTAAAAGATAATGATTATATGCGTTCACTCAAATACTTAATGAATGGGTCTGGACTTTATCCTACACTTTATAAGGCATTGGAAGTATGGGGAGAGGGTGCAGATAAAGAGGTTGTCAATTATCTTTTCGAGAAATACGAAAAATTTTATATATCAGAAGCACATACGAAAAAAGATTTGCGGTCATGGATAAAGAAGCACAGAGCCGACCTAAGACAACAAACCATAGAGGACTATCTAAGAGGAGTGTGGTAGAAATGAGAGATAAATCAGTCCCGATTAAAGATAAATATATGCTAACGGTTAAAGAAGCAACAGAATACTTCAACCTCGGGGAGAATAAACTTCGACGAATTGTAGAAGAACACAAAGGAGAGCCTTTTATCTTTTACAACGGACAACGCTTGCTCATCAAGAGAAAGCAATTTGAAAAAATTTTAGATGATATTGACACAATTTAATGAAAGTGAGCCTTGATTATGCTATACTCTGATTAGTCAATCAAGGCTCTTTTCTTATGCGAAAGGAGTTAAAACAATGAAAAGAACAGACAGCAAAGGAAGAGTGCTAAAAAATGGAGAGAGCCAAAGAAAAGACGGTAGATATGCTTATAAATACATAGAAAACGGAAAAGAGAAATTTATTTATTCTTGGAAACTTGTTGCAACGGACAGAGTACCTAAAGGAAAAAGAGATTGTATTGCTCTTAGAGATAAGATTAAGGTAGTACAAAAAGATTTAGCTGACGGTATCAATACATCAAACCGAAACATCACTGTTTTACAATTATATGAGCGTTACACAAACAGTAAAGCCAATGTCAGAAAATCAACAGAAGTAGGCAGAAAACACCTCAAAAAAATTCTTGAAAATGATAGATTAGGTAGTATGTGCATTGATAAAGTTAAATTATCAGAGGCAAAAGCATGGGCATACAGAACAAGAGAAAAATATGCTTATAGTACAGTTAAGAACATGAAAAGAAGTTTGAATGCAACCTTTCATTTAGCCATTCAAGAGGATTTGTTAAGAAAAAATCCTTTTAATTTTTCATTAACTGATGTCATTGAAAATGATACAAAGGAAAAACAACCACTCACAGAAGAACAGACAAAATCACTTCTTGAATTTACAATGAATGATTGTATTTATAAAAGATATTATCATGCGATATTGATTTTACTTCATACTGGACTACGCATTTCTGAATTGTGTGGATTGACTCTTTCTGATATTGATTTCAATAATAACAGTCTAACCATTAATAAGCAGTTAAAGAAAGATAAAGACGGTTATTACATTGAAAGACCTAAAACAGAGAGTGGTATTCGTCAATTACCTATGAATGATTATGTTATAAACGCATTACAAGAGGTTATTGAAAGCAGAACGAATGCACAAAAAATTGAGGTGGACGGATATAAGGATTTTGTTTTTCTTAATCAACAGGGGTTTCCAATGTATTCACAATGTTACACAACAAGTTTGAGAGGACTTGCGAAAAAGTATAATAAATATACTGGGGAAGAAATTAAACTCACTCCACACGTTTTAAGACATACATATTGTACAAACATGGCGAATATGGGAATGCAACCTAATGCATTACAATACACTATGGGGCATAAAAATATCACAATGACACTTGGATATTATGCACATGGTAGTTTTCAATCAGTACAAGCGGAAATACAACGATTGTTTGCATAAATGTACTACTGAATTTACTACTTTATAAATAGTGAAATAGTAGAAGTTTAAGCCTAATCGTGAAGTTATCTACCAACTAAAAAAACGGATAAAGCTTACAATATAAGGGTTTAAGCCACTTTAAGAGAATTTAAGCCAAATCATAAAAAAATAGTTTTTGTTTGTTAGAATAAAAACAGCTTTATACTACACTGGAGGTTTATTTATGATTTCATTAAAGATAACAAGTGTAAAAACATTTATGTCTCACTTATTGTTATCAGATACTTTTGATCATTTTCATTTTATTGAAGGTGAAATTGTCACATCTAACACATTCACGATTGATGGATATATACAGAAATCTTTTTTTTCTGAACAAGATGATCTTGAAGAATACGCTTCTTGGAGTTCTCTTCGCGACTACTGCTTTCGTTTAATTCGAGGTAAGCGTACTCCACTAAGTTTTAAATTTATTTTTCGACTCTCTCCTGACCAAATAGGAACTCTTATTCGTACCAACAACCTAGATTTTCTAGCTGATCAAATTCAAGGTTGTTATCTCAATATTCATTATGATGGCTCGACACTACGCTGCACTACAGGTACATCTTTAAAATTATTTACACTCGACAAGTCTGTAGAGCATGCCTGGGATCAGACAACGCTTAAATTTTTTAGTGAAAAAGAAATCCCTTATGATGTATAAAAAAAGATCAGGCTCTTCTTATCCCTCAACAAAGGATGTTCGAGTCTGATCTTTTCTATTTATTTTGTAAGCATTAACATAATATCGTTACTTCGTTTTACAAATGCAGTCATTTCATCTGGACTTAATGGTTTATGTGCCATCATCGCAAGGTCATAGAGTTGTTTGCAAATAATCGATACATTTTCGTGATCCTTGTGTTCCACTACAAATTTAACCAATGGGTGATCTGCGTTAAGAATCAACGTTGCTTGACTACCAAACATGGCTGGATCCATAGATCCCATTCCATACATTTTCATCATTTCTTCCATACGCCTTGATTGTTCGGATAAAACTGCCATTGATGCAATATTTTCATCTTTTAATTTTTCAACTTTCACCTCAAGTTGTTCATTTCCCAATTCTTTTCTAAATATTTCCACAAGAGACTCTGTTGTTTTTTCAAATTGTTCTTTTTCTTCCTCACTTACATCTGACTTTAAAGATTCATGCACGTCTGCATCAATTCTTTGGAAAGAAATGTTCTCATTACGTTGTTCCAAATATGTGATAAATGCAGAATCAATATTATGTTTTAGGATAACAGCATCTTGTCCCTGTGCTTTGAACATATTAATGTACTGGCTCTGCTGAAGTTCATCTGTAACATAGAAAATATTAGTCTTCTTCTCTTCTTTTTCTTGATCGCTTGTTTCCTGCTCTTTAGTTTCTTCTGTCTTTTCTTCTAAAGATC
>JARIEI010000001.1 GCA_029256845.1 Ruminococcus sp.
GCAAAATTATATTGTTCAATAGTAGAATCACCTCCGTAATTTAACCATCCTGTTTCTACCATTGTCTGAGCAAATGCCACCTCTGGTCGAACACCTTCTGCTAGAGCTTCCTCATAATACATCTGGCAAAATGTTTCTATACTGTCTGCACCACCAGCTCCTAACGCTTCTTTTGGATATTTTCCTCCATTCTCTTGAAAAAAATGAACCATCTTGTCAACTGTTACAGTACTTTTTCCCATAATCGGATAAAATCCATCTGTAGAAGTTTCTTTTGTTTCTGCTTTTTTCACTTCAGCTTCTTGCTTTCCCCTTGCTTTTTTATTTTCTTTTTCTGCCAATTCGACAGCTTGCTTCGCAGTTTCCTTTTTTGCTTCCTCTGTTTTTTGAAGAGTATCTTTTTTGTTTCCCACTAACACAACGGCTAATATCACAATAGCCAGTCCTATTTCAACCCATAACTTTATTTTTTCAATTTTTTCTTCCTCTTTCTTCATATGCGACACCCTTCTTCACTTCTTCTGTTACCAGTTATTATATTCTATTCTCTTAAAATTCTTTTCATACCTTATTCTATCATACAAAAAACGCCGGACATAGTAAACTACATCCGGCGTTAATGTTCATTTTCTTATTCTACTACTACACCTTTTTGAAGCATAATATTTGCATATAATGCTTTTTCACTTGTCGCAATAATTGCATATACCTCTTTTGTTTCATCATAAAACTTAAAGCGTTCAATATTGCCAACAGCTTCTGCTCCTCTAGCATCGTATTTTGCTACGATCTCTTTGTAGGTATCCCAAATTGGAGTTTCTACCGTATCTCCTGGAACTACTTCCATAAGATTTACAGGTTTATCTGTGTAAGTATCCAATGGAAATACTTGAAGAATTGCGTCCAAAATTTCAGGGACTCCATGTCCATCCATGCGAATCACAATTGCATTTTTCCCCATAGACTCTGCTGGAAAATTGCCATCTGATATTACAAGACGATCACTATGTCCCATTTCACATAATACTTTTAATAATTCTGGTGATAAAATTGGTGGTATTCCTTTTAACATTATCATTTCCTCCTACTAATAGAAAAGTTGTACTTTTTTGGCGCAAAGAGTGCCTTGTGTACACAGGCACTCTTTGCTTTTGATAGGTATTAGTTTTATTAGGAATCCCTAACGGGATTTTCGACATAATCTAAAACTATTTAATAGTTTTGTACATTGGACCATATGCCTGACAAGCTCTGTAATCCTGTCCTTCTTTGTCCTGTCCAAATGCATTCCAGCAAGATGGTCTGAAGATATCTTCCTCAGGAACATTGTGCATAGCAACTGGAATTCTTAAGATAGAGCAAAGTGTAATAAGATCTGCACCAATGTGTCCGTAGCTGATAGCACCATGGTTAGCACCCCAGTTGTTCATTACATCGTATGCTGATTTAAATGCTCCTTCACCTGTAACTCTTGGAACAAACCATGTTGATGGCCATGTGTAGTCTGTTCTCTTCCATAAGTATTCATCTACTTCTTCTGGAAGCTCTACTGACCATCCTTCACAAATCTGAAGCATTGGTCCTAAGTTCTTAACAAGGTTCAATCTGATCATTGTCATTGGCATTTCAACATCTGTTTTAAATCTAGAAGAGAATCCGCCTCCTCTGAAGTATCCTAGATCCGCATAGTTCCATGTTGTATTTTCCATGATTGCATCCTGATCTGCTTCTGTTACTTCATACCAAGGTTTCATGCATCTATTTCCTTCTGCATCTCTAGCCTGTCCATTTGCATCAAGACAGCAAGCGCCAGAGTTGATAAGGTGAATAAATCCGTTTGCATCTTTTGCATGTCCTTCTAACTCATATCCTGTTGTTCTCTTAACAGCTTCTGGACTCCAGTATGTACGAACATCTGCGAACATCTGAGCTGAATTTGTAAGAAGTTTAGAGAACATCATTCCAAGTCCATTAAGAATGTCATTTTCTGTTGCAAGGATATATGGTTCTCTCGCTCCATTCCAGTCAAATGATGTATTTAACATTGCTTCTGTGAAGTCAGCGTTTGGATAGAAGTCTGTCCACTGTCTCTGTCCCTGGAAACCAGCTGCAAGAGCGTTGTGTCCAACCATTTCTTCTTCGCATCCTTCTGGAAGGTTTTTATTACCGTTCATAAGATCTTTTACGATACACATCATCTTAACAGTGAATTCCCAATCTTGTTCTTTTTCTTCAGGAGTTCTCTGAAGATCTTCACGGTTCTTATCAAATCCCATCTTGCATTTTTCTTTTGTCCATGCAAGTGCTTTCTGGAACTCAGCTTCGTCATAAATGTTATTTGTCATACGACGGATGATTTCTACCTCATCAACAGATTCTACTCTCATACCAAGGTATTCTTCGATAAATTCTGGATCCAAAATAGATCCGCCGATTCCCATACAGATAGATCCGATCTGTAAGTAAGATTTACCTCTCATTGTTGCAGCAGCTACTGCAGCACGTCCAAATCTTAATAATTTTTCTTTTACGTCAGCTGGAATTTCTGCATCATCCGCTTCTGTAACTTCATGTCCATAAATTCCAAATGCTGGAAGACCTTTCTGTGCATGTGTAGCAAGTACAGATGCAAGATAAACAGCTCCTGGTCTTTCTGTTCCATTGAATCCCCAAACAGCTTTGATTGTCATTGGATCCATATCCATTGTCTCAGCGCCGTAGCACCAGCAAGGTGTTACCGTAAGAGTAATGTCAACGCCTTCTTTTCTGAATTTTTCAGCACATGCTGCTGATTCAGTCACACGTCCGATTGTTGTATCAGCGATTACAACTTTAACTGGCTCACCATTGGAATATCTTAAGTTGTCTGTAAATAATTTAGCTGCTGATTTCGCCATATTCATTGTCTGTTCTTCCAGACCTTCACGAATTTTATATACACCTCTACGTCCGTCGATTGTTGGTCTAATACCGATTACTGGGTAACCGCCGATAAGTCTTGATTCTGCCATTTCTTATCTCCTCCTTGATTATTGAATAAATGTTTTAAATTTCTCATATGCTGCATCCCACTTTTCAGAATCCTGTGGAAGATACTCATATGTTGTTTCTGAATTTGCAATAATTGCTCTTGCTTCTTTCATGTCCTTGATCTCTCCAAGTGCCATAAACTGAACTGCAATATTTCCAAGAGCTGTTGCTTCAATTGGTCCTGCAATTACTTTACGTCCACTTGCACCTGCTGTCATCTGACAAAGTAATTTACTTTGGATTCCTCCACCAATCATATGAATGGTGTCATAATGTTTGCCTGTGCATTCCTCAATCTGCTCAAGAGCATATCTATATTTCATAGCAAGACTCTGATTGATACAGCACATAATCTCGCCGATTGTCTCTGGAACTTTCTGTCCTGTCTTACGACAAAATTCTCTGATTCTCTCTGGAATATTTCCAGCTGGAACAAATTCTGGAGAGTCTGGATCGATAAAGCTTTGGAATGGCTCTACTTTTTGTGCCATCTGCTCTAATTCACCAAATGAGAACTCCTGTCCTTCACGAATCCACTGTCTTCTACTTTCTTGAGCAAGCCAAAGGCCAATAATATTTTTAAGAAGAGTTGTTGTGTCTCCGTATCCACCTTCATTACTAACATTGCACTTCAATGATTTTTCCCCAATCACTGGTGCTTTTAACTCTGTACCAAATAAGCTCCATGTACCACAACTGATAAACATAAGATCATCTGCCTGTGTTGGTACGGATACCACAGCACTTTGTGTATCATGGCTAGCTACTGCTACTACTTTCGCTGGTGCAATTCCAAGTTCGTCACAAATCTGATCACTTAATTGTCCAACAACAGTACCGCTTGGTACAATCTCAGGGAAAATGTTTTTAGGGATCTGAAGTGCATCCATAATCTTGTCAGACCAAACCTTATTTGCAGCATCCATAAGCTGAGTAGTTGTAGCCATTGTATATTCTGCCTTTTTCTCTCCTGTTAAGAAGTAGTTGAATAAGTCTGGTGTTAATAAAAGTTTATCCGCTCTTTCAAGAAGCCATGGTCTATTTTTAACAATGGAATAAAGCTGGAAAATAGTATTGAAATTTTCAAATTGATTTCCTGTAAGTTTGTATAACTCATCTTTTGGAATCTCTTTAAAGACTTCTTCTTGCATTCCAAGTGTTCTATCATCTCTATAGTGTACTGCACTTTCAAGTAAGACACCTTGATCGTCTAGAAGACCAAAATCAACTCCCCAAGTATCAATACCGATGCTTTCAAATCCACCTTTTTGTTTTGCTTTTATAATTCCTTGTTTAATTTCAAAAAATTGTCTAAGTGTATCCCAGTACATTGTCTTTCCGATAATGACTGGATCATTTGAGAAGCGGTGAACTTCTTCCATCTTGATCTTTCCATCTTCTAAAGTACCAATAATCGCACGTCCGCTAGAAGCACCAAAATCAAATGCAAGCACCTGTTTCTTTTCGTTACTCACGCATGTTCCTCCTTCCAAAGCTCTATCTTTCTGCTTTGTTTTCTATCCGCAAGATCTGTGGTTGGATTAATTCTCCTTCCTCCTTGCTTCATTAATTGTATTTTAACATTGCTTCTACAAATATACTTGTGCTATAATAGTAAAAAATATAACAATATTCACTTTTAGGAGAGTTATGCAATATATAAATTATCGTGAAAGCAGACAAAGAGGAACACTGGACTTTCCTTTCGAATATCACCATGTTACCCCTTTGCATCCACAATATAATATGGCCCTTCATTGGCATGTAGAATTTGAACTCATTCGGATTTTAAGCGGTAAGCTTTTGCTGACCATTGATGAAAACGAATATACAGTCACAGCTGGTTCTACAATTATGATTCCTGCAGGGTGTGTACATTCAGGTGTTCCAGACCACTGTACTTACGAGTGTATTGTTTTCGATATCAATGCACTGCTTAGTAAAAATGATTCCTGCTGTAAACTTGTGCAAAGAATCAGCGATCACGAAATAGAACCTCATTACGTTTATCCATCCTCTTGTAACGATATCCACCAAATTGCCTGGTGTCTATTTGATGCAATTTCTTCCAAAGTAGAAGGATATGAACTGATTGTTTTGGGGGCTTTTTATCATTTATTTGGATTAATTTATTCCAAAGGATATTATAATACTGTTTCTTCAGAACTTTCTAAAAATCATAAACGAATTGTGCAACTAAAATCAGCACTCGAATTCATGGAGTCCTCATATAACCGTCAGATTACGCTAGAGGATATAGCAAATGTTGTGAAAATGTCTCCAAAATATTTTTGTCGGTTTTTCCAAGAAATGACACATCGAACTCCTATTGATTATTTAAATTATTATCGAATAGAACGTGCCTGTTATTTGCTTCTTACCACAGATCAGTCAATTACAGAGGTTGCTTTTAATTCCGGTTTTAATGATCTAAGTTATTTTATCAAAACATTTAAGCGCTATAAAGGAACCACTCCAAAAAAATACCTGAAAGTTTAAAGAGCTGTATCCCATTTGATACAGCCCTTTTTTTAAAAAATTCCAAATATTTTATTTCTGAATGAACCATATAAAGTATCATAATCTGTGTACTGGATCTTACTATCTTTAAATCTATCTCCCCATAATTGACATATCTTATCGGCCAGAGTTTTCGCACTTGAGCACTCCAATTTTAAAATTGTAGGAAATACATAGTAAATCATAAAAAAGTTCAAATCCACCTGTACATTTGCAGGAACTTTGCCCTTTTTGTTCGAAAAGCTTTTTTCAACTGCTGATACAAATGTTTCTGCAATATCATCCACTGCCTTTTCTTTGTCATTTTCCTGTTCAATGTATGTTGTCATCTCATCAAAGAAATGTCCATTATTTTGCAAAAAATCCGCCGTATTTGTCTCATAGTTTTTTTTCTTTAAATGTGACATCATTTTTTCTTTATTATTGAAAATTGTTTCGATTCCTTCAAGCATATTTTTCCTCCTGTGGCTGTCATTTCATTTCCTGATCTTCATCCATATTGCTATTGCCTATTATAACAGATATAGATTAAAAAAGGAACCGGAATACTTCCGGTTCCTAAATTAATTATTTATTACGAAATAATTTTCTAAACCTCTTGATTAGTCATAAAGGTTAGGAGCGATTGTTGGCTCTTCCATGTTTTCAGAATCATACCAGTATCCATCTGTAGGGATATCTTCAACTGATTCACCTTTGTTAACTTTGTATAATGTTTCAAGAGATAATTTACCCATCATGAATGGAGACTGTGTAACAGCACCAAGTAATACATGATCTTTAACTGCCTGTTTGATAACTGCACCAGCATCAAATCCAGCTGCAACAATCTTGTCACCTAATACGTTTAAGTTCTGGTTAGCTGTAAGAAGACCTTCAGCTGTTACCTGGTTAGAACCAAACATAGCGATTGTATTATCTTTGTTCATAATGTTAGCTGCTTCTGTAGCTGAAAGTTCAACTGTTGTCTGTGCAGGAACTGCAACTTCGATAATTACATCTGCTTCTTTTTCAGCAACAACTTCACCTTCTGTTTTGTCTACGAATAAATCATTACCAACAACTGCAACTTTCTTTCCATCAGCTGTAGCAAGTTCGATAAATTTGTTAATGAATCCAAGTCCACGTTCGATAATGTTTGCTGATGTAGCATCCTGGTTAACTTCACCAACTCTTACCTGAGCATCTTTGCTAGCTTTTGCAACTTGATCTTTAACTGCTTCATAAACATGTTCTGCAGCTACTGCACCAGCTGCACCATTGTCTGTAACAACTGTTGAAACAACAGATCCTTCTGGAGCGTCTGGAACTGCTGCGTCAAAGCAAACTACTGGGATTTTTTTGTCTAATGCTGTTTGCAAAGACTCAATTACAGAATCCTGTGAGCATGCTGCTAAAGCGATACCATCTGGGTTTTTGTTGATTGCATTGTTTAACATATTAACCTGGTCTGCAATGTCAGATTCAGCGTTAGGACCTGTAGCATTGAAATCGATTCCAAGTTCTTTTTTTGCTTCATTCATTCCCTGAATAGCTGCCTGCCAGTAAGAAGATTGGAAACTCTTTACTACAACTTCAAAATGAAGATCTCCACCTTTGTCTTCTTTTTTTGCACCGTCAGCTGCTGGCTCTTTTTTATCGCCGCATCCAGCAAGTAATCCAGCTACCATGCATCCGCTAAGTAATAATGCTAAAACTTTCTTTTTCATTTTAATCTCCTCCTAAATGAAATATGTTCTTTATAGTAACAGCCGGAGAGTTAGCGTCTCCTTTGATCCGGCCGCTGACTATCGTAATAAATAAGTAAATAAGTTAACTTGAAATTACTTTTCTTCTTTCTTTCTCTTTAAGATATCAACAAGAACTGAGAAAATCAAGATAAGACCTGTAATGATCTGCTGCCAGTTTGCTGTAAGTCCGATGAAAGGAAGACCTGTCTTAAGAAGACAAATTACAAATACACCTGCCAAAGTACCTGTGATAGATCCCATACCACCTGTCATAGATACACCACCGATGATTGCACCACCAATTGCTTCAAGTTCGAATCCTGCACCTGTACCTGGTTGAACCGTTGCGAAAATAGCTGAGTATGAAATCGCAGCTAATCCTGCAAAGAATCCAGAAATTACATATGCAAAAATATGATAAAATCTAACGTTAACACCTGATAATCTTGTTGCCTCTTTATTGCTTCCGATTGCAAGTGTATAACGACCTACCTTTGTATGGTTAAGTACAAAAGTCATAAGCACTACGATCAATACAATCCATAAGAATCCGATTGGTAATACCTTACCACCTTCCATCTGAATTCTAAAGATTTTTCTAAACCAACCACCATCTGCTGAAACAGCTGGCCATGAAATACCAAAGCCTCCAACGATAATGGATCCAAGTCCTCTTGTGATCATACATGTACAAAGTGTAGCAAGGAAAGGTGGTAAATCCATGATTGCAACAAGGCAACCATTAAGAATTCCAATCACAACACCAAAGAGAACACTTACAAGCATTCCTGCCCATGTTGGCCATCCTTGGAATGCAATCAACCATCCTCCGACTAATGAATAACATACAAGACCAGTACCAATTGACAAGTCTACACCTGCTGTCATCAGTGGGAATGCAACACCAATCGCCATCAATGTAATGTAGTATGAATAGTCCAAAATACTAACCATTGTAGTATATTTTCTAAAGTTTGGACTCATGATAGAGAAGAAAGCGAACAATGCAATAACTATAAGAAGAACGATAAATTTCTGTCCTCCGAGTCTATCGATTGTAGACACCTTTCTGACTCCGACATTATTTTTTTTGTTTGCCATTTTATCTTCCTCCTACTCAATCTCTCGTGTAGCCAGATTCATAA
>JARIEI010000135.1 GCA_029256845.1 Ruminococcus sp.
TTTTAGTTTTTGATTCTTGACTTTTACCCCCTCTTCAACTAGAATGGAAATAGGGTTACATTCCCTATACATACATTCATTATTGAAGGAGGTATTACCATTGAAAACAGTTCAGATTTCTTTAAATTCCATCGATAAAGTTAAGTCATTCGTAAATGAAATAACAAAGTATGATAATGATTTTGATTTAGTATCTGGCAGATATGTAATTGATGCCAAATCTATCATGGGTATCTTCAGTCTTGATCTTTCAAAACCTATCGAACTTAACATCCATGCTGGAGGAAATGTAGATGCAATTCTTGCTTCTCTCGACGCATACATTATCAAATAATATGTTTTAAAAAGCTGTCTCTTTCGAGACAGCTTTTTTTATTTCACTTTCACTACTTCTGCTGTCTCAATTGCCGTCTTCATCAGTTCATCAATCTTTTCTTCTAGATTTCTTTCTGATAGTTCAATTCTTTCTAGATTTGGTTTTGTCACTGGATGTTTTGCGACAAAAATAGTACAACAATCTTCAAATGGAAGAATCGATGTCTCATATGTTCCTATCTTTTCAGAAATTTCAACAATTTCTCTTTTATCAAGACCGATTAACGGACGGTATACAGGAAGTGTGCAAACCGCATTTGTCGCTGCCAAACTTTGCATCGTCTGACTAGCCACCTGACCAATACTTTCTCCTGTAATAAGACCTAGACATCCATTTTCTTTTGCAAAATGCTCAGCGATCTTCATCATGTAACGACGCATAATGATCGTAAGTTCCTCATGTGGACACTTTTCGTAAATATACAACTGAATATCCGTGAAATTTACAATATGAAGCTGAATTGGTCCTGTGTATTTAGAGACAATTTTTGCAAGATCAACTACTTTTTGCTTTGCACGTTCGCTTGTATACGGTGGTGCATGGAAATACGTTGCATGGAGAGTAACTCCACGCTTAGCAATCATATACCCGGCTACTGGACTATCAATTCCTCCTGACAAAAGAAGTTCTGCTGTTCCATTGGTACCAACTGGCATTCCACCTGGGCCTGGAATAATCTCTGAATACAAATAAATTTCTTCCCTAACTTCTACATTTAATTTAATTTCTGGATGATGAACATCAACTTTCATGTTTGGAAGTGCATCAAGAATCACCCCGCCTAATTCGCAGTTTAGTTCCATAGAATTAAGTGGATAATTTTTCTTACTTCTTCTTGCTTCAACTTTAAATGTTTTGTTTCCTTCTGGATACATTTCTTTCATGTATGCCACAACATTTTCACAAAGTTTATCAAACCCTTCATCTTCCACTCTTACAACTGGGCAAATCCCAACGATTCCGAACACTCTTTGAAGACTTTCTACTGTCTCTTCATAGTCGTAATTAGAATCACAATCCACATAAACTCTTCCAGATGCTTTGTGGACATCAAACTCACCGTCTACATCTTTCAATGCGTAACGAATCTGACGTACAAGTGCATCTTCAAATAAATAACGGTTTTTTCCTTTTAATCCAATTTCTCCGTATTTTATTAAAAATGAATGGAATTTCATAACTATTCTCCTTCGTTTTATCTTACTATTAATGTCTGGTAAATTTTCTCAGTACAGGAATACAATTATATAACGTCTCTAGCGTGTAGTCAATTTCTTCCTTTGTGGTAAATTCTGACATACTAAATCGAACCGTTGATTTTAAGTATTCAGGCGCTGTACCGATTTCTTTTAAGGTACCACTTACTGCCGGATGATTGGACGAACATGCAGAGCCTGCCGATACATAAATCTGCTTCTCTTCTAGTGTATGCAATAGCACTTCACTTCTCACTCCCGAAAATCCTGCACTAATAATATGAGGAGCACTTTCCTCATCTGTCTTTCCATGGATCACAACACCATCTAATTTTAAAAGCCCTTTTATAAAATATGCTTTTAATTCACGCATAGATGCAATTTTTTCATCCAAATGATGGTATGTCATCTTTGCAGCTAATGCAAGGCCTGCGTCTCCTGGAACATTTTCCGTTCCTGATCTAAGGTCTCTTTGCTGTCCACCACCAAAGAGGATTGGTTTTATTTTTACTTTTTCATTGATATAAAGAAATCCGGTTCCTTTTGGGCCATGTAATTTATGTCCACTTACAGACATAAGATCAATTCCTTGGCGCTTCGGATAAATATGATATTTTCCAAATCCCTGGACAGCATCCACATGGAGAAGAATGGACGAATCATATTCCTTTATAATTTTAGCCGCTTCTTCTACTGGCTGAACAGCCCCCATCTCATTATTTACATACATAATGGATACTAAAATCGTTTCTGGACGTAAGGCTTCTTTTAAATCTTCCAAGCAAATTCTTCCTGTTTGATCCACTGGTAAATATGTGACTTCAAATCCCTCTTCTTCTTCTAAATACTTCATTGTATTTAAAACAGCTGCATGTTCTACTGCTGTAGTAATCAAGTGATTTCCTCTTCTCTTATTGGCTCTGGCACAGCCAATCAGCGCCAAATTATCACTTTCTGTTCCACCTGATGTAAATAAAATTTCCTTTTCTTGAACCTTTAAAATTTTTGCAAGAATTTCTTTTGCCTCTCTTATATAACGTTCTGCCTCGACTCCTTTTAAATGCAATGAAGAAGGATTTCCATAATCCTCACACATAATTTTAGATACAAGTGCTCCTACTTCCGTAAAACACCTTGTTGTTGCTGAATTATCTAAATAAATTTCCATTCGTTCCTACCTCTTGTTTTGTTCCTTCATGCTAATTTTCAAGCTGATACATAAGTATGGATAAAACAGCAAGCCCTGCTGTCTCCGTTCTTAAAATTCTTTTTCCAAGTGTAATCGGATGCGCACCAATTTCTTCCGCTTTCCTTACTTCTTCTTCCTCGAATCCACCCTCTGGACCGATAAACACTCCAATTTTTTGATTCGATTTAATTGTGGAAATTATTTCTTTTGTTATGCTCATACCTTCCGCCAATTCGTAAGGAAATAAAATAAGATCCATCTGCTTCACATATTGAAGTGCTTCCGAAAACGACATCACTTGTTCTACTTCTGGTATCATACTTCGTCCCGATTGCTTCGCCGCACTAAGAGAAATGGCATTCCATCGTTCCACTTTTTTGGCCGCTTTTTTCGGATCTAATTTTACAACCGCTCTTTTTGTTGCAACAGGTACCACTTTGTATACTCCAAGTTCTGCTGCTTTTTGTATAATTAGTTCCATCTTATCTCCCTTAGGCAGGCCTTGAAATAAATAAATTTCCGAAGAAAGTTCTGAGTTGCTTTTAAAACTATTTAATATATTTAAAATTGCATTTTCGGATTCGTAACGATTCACACTACATTCGTATTCTATTCCATTTCCATCACTGATTTTCACCAGTTCTCCCGGTTTAATACGAAGAACATTTTTCATATGATTTACATCGTTTCCTGTAATAATGATTTCTTTTTCATAAACATTCTGCGGATCTGTAAAAAAATGATGCATGCTCGCCTCCTTAATTTTTTCTAGCTGTCACAGAAACCCATTCCCCTTGGTATGTAACTTCTAACACTTCTAATCCTGCTTTTTTGACTGCCTCTACAACGGTCTGCTCTTTGTCATCAATGATTCCACTTGTAATATAGATTCCACCTTTTTTCAATTGACTTACAATAACCGGGGTCAAACCAGTCAGTACTTCTGCTAAAATATTTGCTGCTACAATATCATACTTCTCATACCCTACTGTATCTTGAATCGCTTTGTCATCAATAATGTTTCCAATCATAACTTCATACTGATCTGGGCGAATACCATTTACTTCCATGTTCTCATGAGTTGCCTCAATTGCACAAGGATCTAAATCTGTTCCTACGGAATACTCTGCTCCAAATTTTAATGCCAGCATCCCCAAAATTCCACTTCCACATCCTACATCAAGAATGCGATCTCCTGTTTTCACATATTTCTTTAACTGACGAATGCAAAGCTGAGTTGTTTCGTGCATTCCTGTTCCAAACGCTGTACCTGGATCTATATGAATGATCATTTTGTTTTCATCTTCTGGCTTTACATCCTCCCAGGATGGAATAATCAAAATATCATCCACACAGAACTGATGGAAATACTGTTTCCAATTATTCACCCAGTCGAGATCTTCTGTTTCTGATTCTTCAATCGTACACGCTCCAACATTCATATAAGAAGACATCTCTTCTAATTCTTTTCGAATATTGGAAAGAATCTCGTCTGTTTGTACCCCTTCTTCCATGTAAAAGCTTAAATATGCAACTCCGTCATCTGGTTCTGTAACCGGGAGTATATCCACAAACATTTGCTCTTTATCTGCCTGTGTAAGTGGTATTTTATCTTCAATCTCTACTCCTTCTACCCCAAGATCCATTAGCATACTACTGACAATGTCCTCTGCCTGTGTTACTGTTTTTAATCTAAATTTCTGCCATTTCATAATTATAATTCCTCCTGAAATCAACCACCAATACTAGACATTTTGCGTTGCTCCATTTGCTTTGTATCGCACATGTGCCCTTCATTTTCACTATTTTTAAATTGATGGCTACGTGGTTTTCTATAGATTGTTTCTTTGATCGCCTCAAAAATCTCTTGATCTGATTTTCCGCTTCTTAATAATTCTTTTAAATCTTTCCCAGTTGAATACTGAAGGCATGGTTTCAAAAAACCATCCGCCGTCAATCGAATCCGATTGCATCCATCACAAAACTGATGAGATACTGCACTTATAAACCCAATCTTCCCTTTAAATTCTGGAAATTGTTTGTAAACTGCAGGTCCATTGCCAAATCTTCCACTAAGATTTCTTGCTTCTCCAAACACTTGTACCAGGTGATCATAAACGATCTTCTGACTTCCATTTGGATCACTTTGACCAATTCCAATCGGCATCATCTCAATAAATCTTACATCTACTGGTTTTTCTTTTGCAAAGGCTGCAAGTTTCGTCCATTGTTCTTCATTTTTTCCTAACAAGGTTACACAATTTATCTTCACTTGTAATTGGGGATACGAAAGAGCTGCTTCCAATCCTCTTAGTGCCTCTTCCAACTGATCTCGTCTTGTTAATTCTTCATACTGTGCTCTATCCAATGTGTCTAAACTGATGTTTACAGCAGTAAGTCCTGCCTCTACTAAGTCATCAATTTGACTTTCTAAAAGAACTCCATTGGTAGTTAATGTCACATCCTCTATTCCATCTATACGCTTTAGCCTTCTTAACAGTGAACTAAGTCCTTTTCGAACCAACGGCTCTCCTCCTGTAAGCTTCACTTTGGAAATTCCCATTTTTGCGCACAAACGGACAATTCTTTCTATTTCATCATAACTTAAAATCTGTTCATGCTGTAACAGCTCCACCCCTTCTTCTGGCATACAATATCTGCATCTTAAATTGCACCTGTCTGTAACAGACACACGCAGATATTCAATTGTTCGTCCATATTGATCTAACACTTTTCCTAACTACTCCTTAAACTAATTCCTATCTGTTTTATCCCTATTTTTCTTTTGACTCGTGGAAATAAGTTCCACTTTTCCCTCCTGTTTTCTTGCAAAGATAAATCTCTTGTATTTCCATCGATTTATCCAACGCCTTACACATATCATACACCGTTAACAAAGCCGTGCTTACTCCTGTAAGTGCTTCCATTTCCACTCCTGTTTTTCCAGTAACTTTTACGGTACAAAAGCATTGAACTGCATACTCTTCTGGAAGCATTTTAAACGTTACGCTACAATTCGATATTGGTAAAATATGACACATTGGAATCAATTCAAACGTACGCTTTGCCCCCATAATTCCTGCAGTCGTTGCAACTCCAAGCACATCCCCTTTGCCTACCGTTCCGGCACAGATTGCTTCGTACACTTCTTGATTCACAACAATCTTACCCGTTGCTGTTGCTTCACGCACGGTATCATTTTTTTCCGTTACATCGACCATAAATGCGGTCCCATTTTCGTCAAAATGAGTCAGTTCCATGTCGTTCTCCTTTCTCATATCATTCTATATTCCGTTAAAAATCTTAACTTTTATTTTACCATATGAAAAATATTATGTAAATTGGCTTTTACTCTTCTGTTAAGGACAACGTGTGCACATTGACGCCATTTACTTCTACATACTCATCCACTGCAATCACAAGGCATTTTCTACCATTGATCATCTGTGCTTCAACAAGATCCATTCTTTCTGGATTGACTTTAATTTCAATATCCGGTGTTCTAATTTGAAATTTTCTTGTTTCTGTAATATTACTTGCCTGAAGAGATGATTTTTCTCCTGCTGCTTCTTCAAATTTTTGATCAAAACTTTCCATTTTTTCATTAGAAACACCACTTTGTTCAAAAATTTTCTTTACATCTGTTTTATCTAATTCAAGCGGCTCTGGTTCATCTTTATGGGCAACAATCATTTCATTGATTGTTTCGTGAATATTTCGCACGGTATCATAATCCGATTCTTCTCCAAGCGTATCTTCAATAATTGTTTGAAATGTCTCTTTTTGAAAATCTGCCGACATTGGCAGCTTTGCTCCTAACACGTTACTGATAAACTCTTCTTGAAGATCCTTTGATTTTTTCGTATAGTAAAGAACACCATGAACATCACTATTACGATCTGTAAATGCAGGAAAAAGGAATCCTTTTTCTGGCTGATCTACGACCCAATCTCGAATACGATCTTGCATTCGATTATCCTGCGCATTATAACTTAACCCTGGTTTAGATAACGCTACTGGACATAAACTACACAAAAGGAACTCATAAACATCGTCGGATGCATCAAACATCTCTAGTCCATCTGATGACTTCCCTGGAATATCATACATGCCATGGATGAGAATGATATAGTAATTTGCCTCATACTGATAATGCTCAATCACTTTGTCATAAAACTCTTCCAGAAGCATATCGTCTTCTAATTTACTATTTCTTAATTTCATAAGGAACTCTTGTGTTCCCCCTGGCATTTCTGCTTCAAGCGGGAACTGCATATTTAACATATTTTTCCCAATCGTACCAGATAATGTTTTCTTAAAAATATCAAAATACTTAAATGTCTCTTCCTCCGGAAGGGATAGGAACGCTTCTTTTGACTCCATCTTTTTTTCTTTTTCATGGTCTACATAGCATCCACAAATTCGTGAAATTGCGCAATTCGCAGGTGTAAATTGTTTTCTTATTTCCAAAACTTCCTTTTTGTTCATAACTTGTCTCTCTTTCTGTTTTTACACTAATTTTGTTGTCCACTTGGAACAATCCCATACTTCCTGCACCACATCTTGATAAAACTCTGGTTCATGGCAAATCAATAATAGGGTTCCTTTATATTCTTTTAATGCCTCTTTTAACGATTCTTTGGCTTCTACATCTAAATGATTGGTTGGCTCATCTAGAAATAATACATTTGTTTCCCGATTTAGAAGTTTACACAATCTTACTTTGGCCTGCTCTCCTCCACTTAAAACTCTCACTTGACTTTCAATGTGTTTTGTCGTCAATCCACATTTTGCAAGTGCAGAACGAACCTCATACTGCGTAAACGAAGGAAATTCACTCCAGATTTCTTCGATACAGGTGGATTTATTTTTCCCATCACTTTCTTGTTCGAAATATCCAACTTGTAAATTTTCCCCTAACTCACAAACTCCTCCAAGTGGTTTTACTATCCCCAGCATGCTTCGTATCAGTGTTGTTTTTCCAATTCCATTGGCTCCCGTGAGTGCTATTTTCTGTCCTCTCTCCACCGAAAGATTTAATGGCTTTGATAGTGGCTCATCGTATCCGATTACAAATTCCTTTGTATCTACCACATATTTTCCAGGTGTCCGCCCTTGTTTAAAATGAAACTCTGGTTTTGGACGTTCCGCTGCTAATTCAATGAGATCCATTTTATCTAATTTTTTCTGTCTGGACATCGCCATGTTCCTTGTAGATACTCTCGCCTTATTTCGTGCCACAAAATCTTTTAGTTGGCTAATTTCTTGCTGCTGCTTTTTATAAGCCGCCTCTAACTGACTTTTCTTAACCTCATATATTCTTTGAAAATCTTCATAATTTCCAACATATCGATCCAATTTCTGATTTTCCATATGATAGATCAAATTTACGACTTCATCTAAAAACGGAATATCATGAGAAATTAAGATAAATGCATTTTCATAATCCAAAAGATACCTTTTAAGCCAATCAATATGTTCTTCATCTAAGTAATTTGTAGGCTCATCTAAAAGAAGGATGTCAGGTTTTTCAAGCAACAGCTTCCCTAGCAAAATTCTTGTTCTTTGCCCTCCACTTAAATCTGTAACATCTCTAT
This sequence comes from Ruminococcus sp., assembly GCA_029256845.1. Classification (GTDB taxonomy): domain Bacteria; phylum Bacillota; class Clostridia; order Lachnospirales; family Lachnospiraceae; genus JAHHTM01. The sequence goes on from JARIEI010000135.1 coordinate 8,359, forward strand.
CTAGCCCGATATCTAACAATCCAAACGCACGCGCCACCTCTTCCACTTTTGTATCAATAATGTAGAAATCGTGCATAGTCAATGTATCTTGAATGGTTCCTAACTCCTCCATCATTTTGTCCATTTCTTCTGCATCAGCTTCTCCCAATTTGTCGCAGATGCAATTCATTCGTTCTTCTAGTTCAAACAAATGGGAAAAAGCGGAACGTAATACTTCTTTAATCGTCATTCCTTTTTCTAACACAGTATGTTGATCAAGATATCCAACACGGACATTTTTAGCCCACTCAATTTTCCCTTCATCGGGTCTTAATTTTCCCGTTACAATATTCATAAATGTGGATTTGCCTTCTCCATTAGCTCCAATCAGTCCGATATGTTCTCCCTTTAAAAGTCGAAAAGACACATCATCAAAAATCGCACGATCCCCAAATCCGTGTGAAAGATGTTCTACATTTAATATACTCATTTTCAAAAACTCCTTTATATTTTCACGATCCATTATTTTCTATAAAAATATTACCTCGTTTGCTATTATAAACGGAATTTTACATTTCCTCAACAACAACTATTTCAGATTATGCTATAATCATTTGAAAGGAGGAATTGTTATGATAGATAAAACTTTTATCCCTGTGGGAGGATTAAAAAAAGAACCTTATTCTGGATGTCACAATGGTATGCGTTACTTTTTACAAGCTGACGAGCAAAAATTGAACTTTATTGCTACGGTCTACCCTGAACCTTGGTCTTTCGAAAAAACAGATCCCAAAAATAAAATAAGCGCCACATTTCCAATTTCCGAAGAAGGAATGGACAACGCAATCGCATGGTTATTCCATATGTACGAAGAAAAGAAAGATTTCTGGAATGACTCTTTAAAAAATGCAATGCACATAGCTTTCACGAATTAGCATCATTTATTTGTTATACTTATAAATATTTATTTGTTTTCGTGCATTTTCAACAAATCAATTTCATATATTTTCTTATACAAACGACAATTTCACTATTATTTTCAAAAAAACAATTGCTTTTTTCTTAATAATAGTGTATTGTATTAATATAATTCTTATGAAATTTATAAAAATTTAATATTAACGTCAGATTATAATTTATATAAGTTCATAATTGGTTGAACGTTTCTACCAGCTACCGTAATAGCTGTCTATAAATTTCTGTTTTATGGTACATTTTTATTTATCTGATGTACCCAGAATTGTAGACATTTTCGTGGGGCTTTTTTTATTGTTTCATTTTAGGAATAACCTTCATATATTACTAACATATGGGATACAATTGCAGCCATCTTCCATATTATCAAGCATGAAAAAGAAAGGAGGATCGGATTTCGTTTCTGCATATTTAGCAGATTTTTGGTTCGATGACTGTTTTATATCAAATAACATTAACTAACTCAGTTGGGAAACGTAATCCCCTTGAGTGGAGGTAGGAGGGAAAACTATGAACTTAGACAAAATATTTCACTTAAAAGAACACGGCACTGATCTAAAAACCGAGATTATTGCAGGTATAACAACCTTTATGACAATGGCTTACATTTTAGCTGTAAACCCAAATATTCTAGCAGAATCTGGTATGGATCGTGGTGCTGTATTTACAGCAACTGCATTAGCAGCTTTCATCGCAACTTGCTTAATGGCATTGTTATCAAACTATCCATTTGTTCTTGCACCAGGTATGGGACTTAACGCATATTTTACATACACGGTTGTATTTGGAATGGGTTACACATGGCAAATGGCATTGGCAGCTGTATTCATTGAAGGTATTATCTTTATTCTTTTGTCACTTACAAATGTCAGAGAAGCAATCTTTAATGCAATTCCAATGAACTTAAAACATGCTGTTTCTGTTGGTATTGGTCTTTTCATTACATTTATTGGTCTTCAAAATGCAAAGATTGTTGTAGAAAATCCTGCAACAAAAGTTGGAATGTTCTCTTTCAAAGCTTGTATTGCTGATGGAACGTTCCGAACAGTTGGAATCACTGTTCTTCTTGCATTACTTGGCATTTTAATTACAGGTGTGCTTTTGGCTTTAAATGTAAAAGGTAATATTCTTTGGGGTATTTTGATTACTTGGGCTCTTGGAATTGTCTGTGAATTAACTGGTTTATACCAACCAAATCCAGAACTTGGAATGTTTAGTGTAATTCCTGATTTTTCAGCAGGTATTGCAGTTCCAAGTCTTGCTCCAACCTTTATGAAGATGGATTTTTCTAAGGTCTTCACAATGGATTTCTTAGTGATCATGTTTGCATTCTTGTTTGTTGATATGTTTGATACACTTGGAACATTAATCGGTGTTGCTTCTAAAGCAGACCTTCTTGATAAAGATGGTAAACTTCCAAAAATCCGCGGTGCATTGTTATCAGATGCGGTTGGTACTTCTGTAGGTGCTATGCTCGGTACTTCTACAACAACAACATTTGTTGAAAGTGCTTCTGGTGTTGCTGACGGTGGTCGTACTGGTCTTACAGGTATTGTAGCTGCTATTTTATTTGGATTATCCTTGTTCTTATCACCAATTTTCTTAGCAATTCCAGGTTGGGCTACTGCTCCAGCATTAATCATTGTAGGATTTTTGATGATAACTTCTATTACTAAAATTGATTTTGTAGATTTGACAGAAGCAATTCCTGCATTTGTCTGCATCATTGCTATGCCATTTATGTATAGTATTTCTGAAGGTATCGCAATGGGTATTATTACTTATGTTGTGTTAAACCTTGCTACTGGAAAATTCAAAGAGAAAAAGATCAATGCATTGATGTATATTCTCGCGATTGTATTTATACTAAAATACATTTTGGTTTAGAAAGATTTTCTAAATAAAAAGCATTAAAAAATGACCAGCTTCGTTAAATCGAAACTGGTCATTTCTTTTACTCACAATATTCCGTAAAATAAGTTTCAAACAATTTATTTCCATAGGATTGCATTTCTTTTTGCATTTTATTAAATCGTTCTATGAGAGAAAGACCTTTGGGCGTAACTCCACATTTCCCCCCTTTGGTTCCTCCATGAAATCTTACAATCAACTCTTCCTTCAACAATGCTTCTGCTCGATTTATAATTTTCCATCCTTTGCTGTATGACATTCCCATTTGCTGACAAGCTTCTTTCATAGAGCCTTTCTGCTCTATAAATTCTAATAACCGTACAAGTCCTGGTCCTAATACTGGATCTTCATCACAAATTTTGATCTTTACATCTAATTTCATACGATCACCTTTTTCACTTTCTACCCTTCCAATAAAAGAATCTTTTTGGGGTCTACTCTTACTTTATCTGGAACATATCTGCATCCCTTTGGTTGTTTCATCCACATAGTTTCCGCTGGATTCTCACCATTTTTAAACAAAACCGTCTGTTCAAATGGCGTCTCTATCGTTTCAATAGGGGAAATTCTTATTAGATTTTTACCCTCCTCATCTTCATCCTTAAGCGGAATAAAATCGTGTGCTCTTATACCTACATACGATAAACGCTCTGGTATCTTTTTGTCAACATACAATTGCACGTTCCAGTCCATAGCATAAATCACGTGCTCCGAAACCTTTTTTGCCCTTGAAATATTTTTACATCCTGTCAAACGAGCAGCAATTCTATTGTGCGGATTTCGAAACAATTCCTTTGTGTCTTTACAAATAATATTTTTTCCATTTTCCACAATCATCGTTTTATCACAAAGTTTGTATATTTCGTCTCGGTCATGACTAACGATAATGGTACAACCTTCAAAGTTTTTCACACGTTCTTTTAATTCGATTTGCATTTCTTCTCTTAAGTAACTATCCAATGCAGAAAATGGTTCATCCAAAAGCATCACTTCTGGCTTTGACGCAAAAATTCGTGCCAAAGCCGTTCTTTGCTGCTGTCCTCCCGATAATTGATCTGGATATTGATCTTTTAATCCTTGCAAATGGAACTGTTGAATATAGTAATCCACCCATTCCATCCTCTGTTTTTTCGATATTCTTTCTTTTCGTCCACCTAATATTCCCGATTCAATATTTTCTTTGACCGTCATATTCGGAAATAATGCGTAATTTTGAAAGAGATATCCCACTTTTCGATCTTGCGGACGCAAGTTTATTTTCTTCTCACTATCATACAGAATCTTTTTTTCTGTTCTAATCTGCCCTGAATCTGGCATTACAATCCCCGCAATGGACTTTAGTGTCATACTTTTTCCACATCCAGATGGTCCTAGTATTCCAAGGCAGCCTCCTTTTATAGAAAAATTCATATTCATCTCATAGTTTTTTAGCTTTTTCTTAATTTTTACATCCATGCTTTAACGATTCCCGCCTTTTTTGTTATGATTTTGCCGTTGAAATACATATGTCACATAGTTCATCCCTGTAACGACCAAAAATGAGATCACTACAAGAATCATTACATATTGATATGCTCCTTTCAAATTTCCAGCAGCCACATTGGAATATACTGCAAGTGGAAGTGTCCTTGTTTTCCCAGCAATGTTTCCCGCGATCATTGCAGTTGCTCCAAATTCACCAAGTCCTCGTGCAAAGGATAGAATCCCTCCTGACAAAATTCCAGATAAAGCATTTGGAAAAACTACTTTCCAAAAAATAGTCCATTCAGACATTCCAAGTGTCCTCGCTGCATCTTTTAAATTGGGATCTACTTGTTCAAACGCACCTCTTGCAGATCGGTACATAAGTGGAAAAGATATCACCACTGCTGCCAATACAGTTGCTCCCCATGAAAATGCAATTTTCACTCCAAAAAACTCTAACAATATTTTCCCAATAGGACGTTTCACTCCAAAAAGATATAGCAGGAAAAATCCTGCTACAGTTGGAGGAAGCACTAATGGAAGTGTAAGAATCCCATCCCATATCATCTTTGCCTTCTCATGCTTCATACTTGCCACTTGATATGCCACTACAATTCCCGCAAAAAATGTAATTAAAATTGCAAGAGACGCTGTTTTCATTGAAATGATAATTGGCGATATGTCCATGATTACTTCCTCCGTTTGTCCTCTTATTTATTCTTTACAAATCCATATTTTTCAAACACAGCCGTAGCTTCCTTACTTTTCAGAAAGTCTACAAACTTTTCTGCAGCTTCTTTTTTTTGTGAGTTTGCTATAATTCCTACTGGATAAATTACTTTTTTATCGAGACTATCTTCTGGTGCCTGTGCAATCACTTTTACTTGATCTGTGGTAGCTGCATCTGTAGCATAAACAATCCCAGCATCTGCACTTCCTTCTGCAACCCAGTTTAATACCTCTGTTACATTTGTTCCTAAACTTGCTTTTGCAAGCGTATCTTCCCAAATTCCTAAATTAGAAAGTATTTCTTTTGCGTACTGTCCAGCTGGAACACTTTCCGGATCTCCTATTGCAATTGTTTTCGCTTTCGTGATATCTGTAAATTCATCCATTTCTTGATCAGACTTTGCAGCTGTAATGAGAACTACTTTATTTTCCAATAGTTCAACAACAGAATCTGAGTCTATTAGATTTTCTTCTTTTAATGCATTCATTTGCTTTGTTGCAGCCGAAAAAAACACATCTGCTTCGATTCCTTCTTCTATCTGAGTTTGAAGCTTTCCTGAACTGTCATATGTGCCCTCCACCTTTATGTTTGGATTGTTCTTTTCAAACATTGGAATCAATTCATCTTCAAAAGAATATTCCAAACTTGCAGCTGCTGCAACTAAAATTGTCACAGGCTCTCGTTCTTCTTTCTCTGACTGTTCAACCTCTTCTTTTTTGTCATCATCTACGTTTGCATCCTTTTTTTGTCCACATCCAAGAACAAGAACACTCATGAGAAGAGACACCAAAACTACACTACCTACCTTTTGAAACTTTTTCATTTTCCCTCTTCCTTTCATTTTAGTTATAAAAATAGTATACACCAACTTGTTTTTTAAAACAATTCGTTTTGTCATTTTTTTCGGTTTATTTTCTATTTTTTATAATTAGTGTATCTTATAATTGTTTTTTAGCTGCTCTGATAGGTGTTTTTCCTTGATTTGCTTATTTTTTCCACGCTAAAAGTACCCATTCCCCTTGATTTTTAGGGCTTTTTCCTTTACTTTTCATCCAGAAAATCTTATAATATATATGGTTGGTATTATTATATTTTTTTAGAAGATCACGAAAAACTTGTATCTATTTTAACTATGGTTTTAGTTTTAATTTTGAGAAAAAAGGAGTTTTATTCATGGTATCATTTACAGTGAATGGGAGTGTTGTCACTCCTTCAAAAAACCAAAAACTTTTGCGTTTTCTTCGTGATGAACTGCATATCACTTCTGTGAAAGACGGATGCAGCGAAGGTGCATGTGGTGCATGCACGGTTATTATAAACGGAGAACCTTGCAAATCTTGTGTTCCCGACACCGATTCTCTTGCCGGAAAAGAGATTCTAACTGTAGAGGGATTTTCTGATTGGGAAAAAGAAGTCTATAGTTTCGCTTATGCCGAAGCTGGTGCTGTCCAATGTGGATTTTGTATTCCAGGTATGGTCATCTGTACAAAGGCACTTCTTGACAAGAATCCAGAACCTACTGATGCAGAAATCAAATACGCTTTGCGCAACAATTACTGTCGATGTACGGGATATGTTAAAATCTTTGCTGCTGTGCGACTTGCCGCAAAAATTTTAAAAGAAGGGAAACTTCCACCCCCTTCTTCTACAAACTGGGCCGTTGGTTCTAGAGTTCAAAGACTTGATGCGAAAGAAAAAGTACTTGGAACTGGAAAATATCCTGACGACTACTATTTTGACGGTATGTTATATGGAGGCGCTCTTCGAAGCAAATATGCTCGTGCAAGAGTTCTTTCTATTGATGTTTCAAAAGCAAAAGCATTGGATGGAGTTGTTGCCATTTTAACTGCCGACGACATCCCTGGCGAAAATAAAATCGGACATATCAAACATGATCAATATACATTAATTCCTGTAGGTGGGTTAACGCATTATCTTGGTGATGCAATCTGTCTAATTGCCGCAACAGATATGGAAACGGTAGAAAAAGCAAAAAAATTAATCAAAGTAGATTACGAAGTTTTACCTGCTGTCCATTCCATTGAAGAGGCAATGGCTCCCGATGCGCCAAAAGTGTATGATGAAGAAGAAAATAACATTTGCGCCTACAAACACATCAGTCGTGGAAATGCCGAAGAAGCAATCAAACATTCAAAATATGTCATTACAGATCATTTTGAGACACCTTGGACAGAGCATGCATTTTTGGAACCAGAGTGTGCAACTGCATATATCGATGAGGATGATGATGTCTTTATTTATTCAACAGATCAGTCTGCGCATCAAACGCTTCATGAGTGTCAGTTACTTTTAGGCTCTGAGAAAATCAAAGTACAAAACGCTCTTGTTGGAGGTGGATTTGGTGGAAAAGAAGATATGACGGTTCAGCATTTTGCCGCTCTACTCACCTATGTTACAAGAAAGCCGGTAAAAGTAAAACTTTCAAGACCAGAATCTTTGCTTGTTCATCCAAAGAGACATCATTTTGTTATGGACTTTACAATGGGTTGCGATGAAACTGGTATCATTCAAGGTGTAAAAGCAAAAATTTCCTCTGACACTGGAGCTTTTGCTTCTCTTGGCGGACCAGTTTTAGAGCGTGCATGTACGCATGCTGCAGGTCCATATGCCTATGAAAATTTCGAAATCGAAGGAACCGCATACTATACCAATAACCCACCTGCCGGTGCATTCCGCGGGTTTGGCGTTACACAGTCCTGCTTTGCAACAGAATCTTTATTAAACATGATGGCTGAGAAGATTGGAATTTCTCCATGGGAAATTCGATATCGAAATGCAATCCGTCCGGGCGGTGTTCTTCCAAACGGACAAATCGTAGATGAATCTACTGGACTTGTAGAAACGTTAGAGGCAATTAAACACGATTATGATGAAGCCCTGGCTCTTGGAAAACCAGTTGGGCTTGCCTGTGCAATGAAAAATGCTGGTGTTGGTGTTGGACTTCCGGATACTGGACGCGTAAAATTAATTGTTCAAGAAGATGAAAAACTTCACATTTTCACTGGTGCATCTTGTATCGGTCAAGGACTTGGTACTGTTTTAGTACAAATGATTGTCACAAATACAGATCTATCTGCCGATGATATTGTCTATGAACGTAGCAACACATGGATTTCTCCTAACTCTGGAACAACATCCGGTTCCCGTCAGACTTTGGTTACTGGGGAAGCTTGCCGTAGAGCGTGTGAGCAACTTATGGAAGATCGAAATGCTGGAAAATCATTGAAAGATTTAGTAGGAAAAGTTTATTATGCTGAATATTTAGCAAAAACAGATCCTCTTGGCGCAGATGTTCCTAATCCAGTATCTCATGTTGCTTATGGATATGCTACACAGATGTGTATTTTGGATTCTAAGACTGGAAAAGTAGAACAAATGATTGCCGCTCATGACGTTGGTAAAGCTGTCAACCCTTTGTCTTGTGAAGGTCAGATTGAAGGTGGCGTTGTCATGTCTATGGGATTTGCATTAAGAGAGAAGTATCCAATTGATGAAAATTGTATGCCAATTCAAAAATATGGCTCTCTCGGTTTATTCCGTGCCCACGAAGTGCCTAAAATCAAGGCAATTGTGATCGACAAACCAGGATTAAATGTTGCCAATGGTGCCATCGGTATTGGGGAAATCACTTCTATTCCTACTGCACCTGCTATCGCCGAGGCTTACTACAAATATGACGGAAATAGACGTCATAGTCTGCCACTTGAGCACACACCATATGAAAGGAAGGACTAAGAACATGGCTATTAAAAAAAGATTTCCATATAAAGCAGCCTTTGTTGCATGTAATGGTGGCTGCAGACAAAGCAAAGAGGATTCCTCTTGTAATTACGGTTGCATTGGATGTGGTGCCTGTATAGACGCTTGCAAATTTGGAGCCATTTCTTTCAATGAATATGGCGTTGCGGAGGTTCAGGAAGAAAAATGTGTAGGTTGTGGAATGTGTGCAAAGGCCTGTCCACAATCCATTATCACCATTCATGATTGTGCGAACCGAATTGTCGTAAAGTGTTCGAACCAAGATAAAGGAGCCGTTGCTCGTAAGGAATGTGCAGTTAGTTGTATCGGATGCGGCATTTGCGAAAAAACTTGCACTGCTGGTGCAATCAAAGTCATAAATAATTGTGCTAATATCAATGAAGATTATTGTTTAGGATGTGGCATGTGTGCCGTCAAATGTCCAAGAGGTGCCATCTATGATCTAAAAGGAATTTACACGGTCATAAGATAGCCCTCATCTACAAAATTAATTTTCATTAAGAATACAAATAGGAGTTTTCGTGCTACTCAATTCTCACGAAAACTCCTATGTTTATCTATTGAAGTTCTAGATCACTCTTGAAATCAATATCTTTTAATTCTTTTGACATTACTTCAACAGTTCTTATTTTTCCTGGTATCTGCTTCATAATTGTTCTTCCACCTTGATCTCCTTGCAACTTTAGAAGTTCTGGGAAAAATTCTCTGTCCCACAAAACTGGATTTCCATAATGCTCTCCATCCGCAACACATATAATTTGTTTTTTATGCAAGAAGGCTGCATTTAAGATCCGTTGGATTGTTGCACACTCTAAGCTTGGTTGATCGCATACTGAAAATAAAATTCCATCGATCTGCGGATAATTTTTCACACAAGTTTCTATTCCAAGTTTAATAGAATGTGATATTCCAAGTTCTGGATGATCGTTTATAACAACTTGCATTCCCTGTTCCTTGGCCTGCTCTATGATTTCCTTATATCCGGTTACAATCACTTGTGGATATACACCAAATGCTTTCATTCGATCCAGTGTATGTTGATACAGTGACTTCCCATCGACTTTTGCAAGTAACTTATTTTCTCCAAAGCGACTTCCCTCTCCTGCTGCAAGTACAACAAGTGCATAGTTTCCTCTCATATGTTCAAACCGTGTAATTGCTTCTAATACAGCACCACCGATTGCCCTTGCTTTATCTGAAATCGTATAACAATGGAATAATTCAGAACGAGCATCGATATCTCCAATTTTCATATTTTCATGAACAATCACGTCTGGCTGAAGCATCCCTCTCACAATTCCACTCATCTTTGCATACACTTCTTTTCCACCCGTAATCGCTACAACTTGTCCTTTTTCCACAGTATCTCCAATCTTGGCGATCGGAACCATTTTTCCTTCTGCGGCACCTCGTATAATTCGTTCTGTAGAAAATCCTCCAATTTCCCCTGGAACCCCCGTATTTGGAATGGCAGCTCCTTTGTATATCGTTTCACCTAATGTATGGCCACGCTTTGTTTCAATGACACAATGGCAATCTACCCCTGCGGTAAATCCTGGCCCCACTCCAATTACAAATGGAGCATCTGTAATCATCGTACCGATATTTCGTTTTGCAAGAATTGCATCAACGATTACATCCGGATGAAATTCATCTTTTATGTCAGCTTTTGGATCTACAATCACCGGAATATCTCCATCTAAAAGCACTTTTTCTGCAGTTTCCATGTTTGTTACAAGAACCCCTGTCATATCCTCTACCTGCGCTTTATCTTCGTACACTGCACGAGATAAGGCAACGGTTCTTCGAACCGTTAATGGAACCGCAATTTCTGTCATAATAATCTGATGCCCTACACGATACAAACGTGACGCAATTCCTGTTGCTAAATCTCCTGCTCCCTTGATTAAGATTTTCATCAAACATCCTTCTTTCTTTTCATTTTTAACTTTCAATTCCTGTTATGATAATATTATCAATCCTATTTTCCTTCACCTGTTTACAAATTTTTAACGCTTGTCTCTCTAGCTCTTTTGTATCTGTCTTATTTAAAATTACTGAATATGTTACCTGTTCCGGAAGATCCTTCTTTCCTCCCCTTTCATGGAGCATAAGCTTTGCAATATCTCCCGGCTCTATGATATCTCTCATACTCTTTTTTAAGATATCTGCTGCACGCTCCGCTCGAAAACAAACCTCTTCCAACGTTTTGCCAATACAATCCATACCATATAAATTTACCACGTGTGTTGTCTTTTTGTGATAAACAGGTTCGTGTTCAGCAGGTGCTTTTATAGGAAGCCTTCTAGATCCATCTGCCTCTATAAGGACGGGATATCCTTTTTCCATCATTTGATTTAGGAATTCTTCCTTTGGCCTTTGCATTTTTCCTTCTTTTGTCACTTCCCCTATCCATACTTTACCATATTTCGAAAGAATTTCCATTGCTTTTTCTTCCGATGCTTCTAGTAAAAACCATGGATAATCTTCAATTTTTAAATGGGTTGTTGTTGTCACAATTACCGGAATCTTTTGATCATTGTACTCCTGTGCAAGTCTTTTCATTGTTGTAGTCTTTCCACCTGCTCCAATAAAAGAAATTACTTGATTTCTCTTTTCTACTAATCCCAATGCCTTTCGCAAGGAAGATTGTTTGAAGCAATCGTCCTTACAATATTCTTTTATCATTTCATGTCTCCTTCTTTTGCACACATCAAAGGGCGGGATTTCTCCCGCCCTTTTCACCTCTATAGATTCTTTTAACCTAAAAGGTATGTATAATCTGCAACAACTGTTTCGATTACCTTTTGCAGACCTTCTGGCAATTTTGTTGCTTCTCCTTTCACCCATGTAAATGTTTCTCCTAAAAATCTTACTTTACATGTGAGTTTTTCTCTATTGATAACAACAAATCCTTGATTCTTACTATTTTCAAAATCTGCTTCGTTTGCAAATAATGTGAATTTATCAAGATATGGGGCACTGCTGTATGGGCAGAATACCTTACAGTTACCACATTCGTTACACATATAATCTACATGTATAATCTGGTGTTTCTCCATGCCTGGAACTTTAATCGAAATATTTGCACGGTTTGGACATACTTCCACGCAATTCTCACACACACTTGCACAGTTTAGACAACGTGAAGCTTCCTCGTGATCACCCAATGTTTCATTTAAAATTCCACGTTTTGGATAAATGCGCTCTTCGCTATTTACTGGTTCAATATCTTTTACGATTTTTCTTCCAATAATCGCTTCTGCTGCCATCTTACCGTCACGAATGCCTTCTACAACTGTTGCCGGACCGTAAAGTCCATCTCCTGCTACATAAACGCCTTCTACACTTGATTCTAGTGTTTCCTCATTTACAAATGCACGTCCGCGTTCATTTACATTCAATCCATTTTCTGCATAAAACTCTGTAGGCACCTTTTCACCAACAGCAACTATCACTGTGTCTGCATCCACTTCTGTAAAGGTTCCTGTTGCTACAACATTTCTTCTACCAGATGCATCTGCTTCCCCTAATTCCATAATTTCACAAGTAAGCTTACCATTTACAACCTTAACTGGAGAAAGAAGTTCTTTAAATTCCACTCCATCTTCCAAAGCATATACAAGCTCTTCCTCATCTGCTGGCATATAACGTTTTGTTCTTCTATATACCAATGATACTTTTTCTACACCTGCATTGCGTTTGGCCGCTCTTGCTGTATCCATAGCTGTATTTCCACCACCGATTACAACCACATTCTTTCCAAGGTTAACTTTTCCATCTGTAGTTTTGAAATCAGAGAGGAATTGAATTGCATTGACTGTTTCCCCTTCTTCTAATTTAAGGGTACCTGGTTTGTATGCACCAACAGCTAATACAATTGCAGTATATCCTTGTGCTTTTAAATCTGAAATACTAGAAACTTCTGTATTTAACTTAATTTCAACTCCCATTTTTTCGAGAATGTTTGCATCTTTATCAATGGCTGTTCCTGGAATTCTAAATTCTGGTATTACATTGCGAACAACTCCTCCAAGTGCTGCCGTTTTCTCAAATACTGTAACCGCCATACCTGCTCTTCTTAAGAAATATGCAGCTGCCATACCTGCTGGACCACCACCTACTACTGCGGCTTTTCCATCTACTGTGTTTTCACAAGCTGAAACCTTCTCAAGCCATGCATCATATCCATGCTCTGCTGCTTCTAATTTCATCTGACGAATATACACTGGACTTTCATAGAAGTTACGCGTACATTTGCTCATACAGTTGTGTGCACAAATCGTTCCTGTAATAAACGGCAATGGATTTTTTTCTGTAATCACTTCCATAGCCTCTTCATATCTACCAGCTGTTACATGCTGAAGGTATGCAGTAATATCCTGGTGAATTGGACATCCCTCTTTACATGGTGCTTCAAAGCAATTTAAAAGTGGAACCTGCTGATTCATTTTACGTGAAGGCAATGGTTTTACAGCTTTTACATGATGAGAATCCACTCTCGCATTTTCTGCAAGTTTTGCTGACTTTTGTGCATCTACTTTTTCAAAGACAGTATTCACACCTTCTACTTCTTTTGCCATTTGAATCATTCTCTCATATCCACCTGGTTTTAAAAGAGTGGTAGCAACTGTCACTGGCCAAATTCCAGCATCCACAATTCCTTTTATATTAAAGAAATCTGCTCCTCCTGAATAAGAAATACGAAGTTTTCCATCAAATTCTTTTGCAAGTTTTGCTGCAAGGGCAATGGATAATGGATACAAAGATTTTCCTGACATATACATTTCTTCACTTGGAAGTTCATTCTGTTTTACGTCAACTGGGAATGTGTTTGTAATTTTTACTCCAAATTGAAGATTTCGTTCTTCACATACTTTCATTAATCTAGTAAGCATTGGGACAGCATCTACGTACTGTAAGTCATCTTTAAAGTGGAAATCACCAAAGACAATATAGTCATATCCCATATCATCCATTGTCTTTCTTGCAAACTCATATCCAAGCAATGTTGGATTACATTTAATAAATGTGTTATATCCTTTTTCTGTAATAAGGTGCATTGCAATTCTTTCAATTTCTTGTGGTGGACATCCGTGAAGTGTTGATATGGTCACGGAATTACAAATGTCGGAATTAATTGCTTCTACATCTTCTTTTGTTACATTCTCAAACAAATCTATATGATCTAATAGATACTGTTTGCATGACTGGAATACTTCCGAATCTTTTGCTTCTTTCATTGTGTTAAGGAAGTTGTCGATTTTTTCTGATTTAATGCCCGCAAGATCATATCCTACACTGATATTAAACTGGAATCCATCAGGACTTCCAAGTCCAAATTCTTTGGAAAGCACTTTCAAAAGGAACCATGCTTTTATGTATTCTTCCATAGCTTGTGGAACATAAAGTTCCGTAGACCACTCACAGTTATAACACTCATCTTCTGCCACGATACATGGTTTATTGATACATGCTGCAAGTTCCGCTCCATCCATAACCTGTACTGTTTTTAATTCAAAAAAACGACTTCCTGTGTAGTAAGCAGCCACTATATTTTGTGTAAGTTGTGTATTTGGACCCGCTGCTGGTCCAAGTGGTGTCTCTAAATTACGTCCAAAAATAGTTCTGTTATTTTTTTCATCC